>NZ_JAEMGT010000092.1:0-105843 GCF_017655185.1 Rahnella sp. ChDrAdgB13
CTACAGGATCGGGAATGTGGTGATCTGATCCTGATTACGGCCAAAAGTTCGATTTATTCAACAAAGCCCTTCGGCATCTGAGAAACCAATGACAGGTTGACGTCCATACCTTCCACCTGGAAGTGCGGTACGGCGTACAGTTTCACGCGGAAGAAGCCCGGGTTATCTTCGATATCTTCTACGGTTACTTTAGCGTCGCGCAGCGGGTGAGAAGCCTGCAGGTCGTCGCCAGGATCGGTCATTTCAGTCACCAGTGAGCGCACCCAGGTGTTGAGCTCAAGCTCAAGCAAACGGCGGTCTTTGGTGGTGCCGATGTTTTCACGCTGAATCAGTTTCAGGTAATGCGCGATGCGTGACAGCAGGAAGATGTACGGCAGACGCGCGTTAATACGGCTGTTCGCGGTAGCATCAGCCGTGTCATACAGTGCCGGTTTCTGTGCGGAGTTCGCGGAGAAGAAGCAGGAGTAATCACGGTTTTTGTAGTAAGACAGCGGGATGAAGCCGAGATTGGCGAATTCAAATTCGCGGGTTTCCGGGATCATCACTTCAGACGGGATTTTCACCTGATTGCCGGTGCCCAGATCATACAAGTGGATTGGCAGATCAGTGACTGCACCGCCAGCCTGCGGGCCGCGGATCTGTACGCACCAGCCGTTTTTGATGAAGCTTTTCACCATGTTCGCTGCAAACGCGAAAGATGCATTGGTCCACAGGTATTTCTCGTGATCCGGGCCTTTCACTTCTTCAACGTAGTTGAAGCTGCGAACTGGCACGGTGTCCGGCCCGTATGGCAGACGACCCAGCACGCGCGGCATGGTCAGACCGATATAGCGGGAGTCATCGGAGTCACGGAAAGATTTCCATTTGATGTATTCAGCACGATCAAAGTAGTTGCCGATATCCTTGATGGCGGCCACTTCTTCCATGGAATCTTTCAGGAAGAATTTAGGGCCGACAGCACCGACAAACGGCATATGTGCCGCAGCAGACACTTTGGAGATATTGCGCAGCAGCGCGACGTCTTGCGGGCTGGCGTCAAACTCGTAGTTGGAGATCACAGAACCGATTGGCTCGCCGCCCGGTGTGTCATATTCCTGGATGAAGGTATGGCGGTAGAGGCCACTTTGAATGATCTCCGGGCAATCTTCGAAGTCCTGACGCAGGTCGCCTTTAGAAACGTCCAGCAGTTCAATTTTTACGTTCTGACGGAAATCAGTACGGTCTACCAGGAACTTCAGACCACGCCAGCCGGATTCCATACGCTGGAATTCAGGGTGGTGCATGACTTCGTCCAGCTGGCGGCTGATTTGCTCGTCGAGCATCGCGATGTGGCCGTCCAGCAAGGTTTTGTCCAGACGTTCAACTTTCTGACCGGACTGTTTCAGGCGTTCCAGGAAGACCTGAACTGCCGCTGTGACACGTTCATCCGTAGAGACGTCAGACAGCGCCTGATCGTCCTGGAAGGCATTAACATCACCCAGTGCAGAAACTGGAGTCAGATTGATTTTTTCAAACAATGACGCATAAACACTTCCTGCGTCGGTATGTTCCAGCACGGTTGTGCGGCTTTCTTGACTGTTTTCAGTAGCAGACATCAGCATAGTCTCGGGTTAATCCGTTCAGGAAGGGTTAAGAATTCTGGGGAGCCAGAGCAGCCAGTTCAGCACGCAGGTCATCGCTCAAATTGTCATCTTTCAGGATGGCTTCGAGTTCTTTGCGGAAAGTGGCGTTGTCTAATAAGTTGGATTTGAGGTCACGTAATAAATTACGCATAGCGAGCATCGCGCGCAGTTGTGGGATCTGGCGTGCAACCTGTTCAGGCTCGAAATCTTTCATCTCTCTGAAGTTGAGACTGACGCTTTCTTCGCTGCGATCGCCGGCCAGGGTGTTTTCCACGGTCAGGTTGAGCGACGGGCCAAAGTCGGCCAGAACACTGTTAAAGTTATTTTTGTTAATATTAACTTTTTCACGCTCTGACAATGGACGGGTCTCTTTGCCATTGCTGTAGTCGCCCATTACCATTAATTTTAAAGGTAATTCGACTTTCTTCTGGGCACCGCCAGTATGTAAATCAAGTTTAATATTGACGCGAGCCTTGGGTATTTCTTCCTGAAAGCTATTAGACATGCCTATCCCTTACTGTGGAGTGATAAACGCTGCCAATGAATCCATAAATAAATGAAAGGTTGGCAACCCTGCCAAAAAAACATCCTTTTTATGCACGTCGGTGTGCAACTAAATCAGGGTCACAAGCGAGACAAAATATTTTTGGGAACATCTTGCAGTGTGTTTTTGAATTTATCTGGAAATAAAATTTCAGATAAGTACCTGTTGGCGGCATTTTAGAAACATTAGGTGTTTTAAGGAAAACTAAATATGTAAATAAATGTTACAGATTTTGATATGGCAAGATACAGATCATTTTATTGATATATAGGAATTTTCTTCATATAACCCCGCGGGCCGCATGCGCTAAGGCTTTCTGACTTCAGTAATTTTCTTTACAAGTTGAGGAGTGTAAGAAATTTCTTAAGAATGGGTAATCCACCCTCAAAAAATATATAAAGTTTCGCAATGAATTTTTATTTTGCACAGGGTGAGAAAAGAGAGCAAATATAAGATTTTTCCTCCTATTCTCCTAAGAATATTCGCGTGGTGAATTATTCATGCCGTATGAATTTATTGTTCATCGGTGTGATTATATTTACCCCCCAGTAATTTACGGATTTCTGGCCGTCAGAAAAATTGACTGTTAAAGCGCGTTTAAAAGAGGTTGATCACATATTTCTTAATCGGGGCGTGAAAGATCATTTCAAAAATAGGGAAAATGCCTTGTTCTGAATAGTCAGATTGAGTCTGTCGTGTACCCCGCTGAAGCCATTGCAGACACCGATCATCCTGCCGCAAATTTCAGATAGGGCGATGAGAATGTTAAACATCTGGTGCAAATTGCCGATAAACAGACTCCAGCCCCATTTTGAGAATGTATTGATGTCGCTTAAAAAGTCTTCTTTGCTTGTTTTAGTTGTTCTTTTTGCTCTCTTTTTTACCAGCATGATTTCAAACATCTGGTTGCTGACGCAGAGCAATCAGTCTCTGGATGACGTGAATAAAGAAATCCGCGTGGTGCTTTCCATCATTGACCCGATCAACCACAGCCGTACCTCGCGTGTTCGCGTGATGGAATATATGAAGGAGATTGAAAACAACGGCGGCCAGCCGTCTGCTCATTCTCTGGACGGCGTCAGTGAAGTGATGGGAAAAGCGGACGCCGCATTTCAGGCTTACATAAATGCACCAAAACTACCGGGCGAAAATGCACTGGCGGAGGCTTACCGCACGGCTTATCAGGACTATCGTCAGAACGGGATCGAACCGTTGATTGACGCGGCGAAAGCGGGCGATCAGGCGCAGTTCAAAGCGCGGATCCCGGCGGTGGTTCAGCTGGACCATCAGTACGAAGTGGTGCTGGATAAAGTGCTGGCGCTGCATGAGCAGTACGCAAGAAATCTTAACAGCGACGCGCAGGGCAATTTCAAGTTCGGTATCGGGCTGACGATTGCGTTTGGTTTGCTGTTCCTGATCATCATTATTAGTGTGTTGTTATTACTCAAGCGCTTTGTTCTTACTCCGCTGCTGAGCTCGCGCGATCATTGCCGCAAAATTGCAGAAGGTTATCTCGATACGCCGGTACCGTTTAAAAACAGTTCCCGCAGTGAAATTGAAGAACTGATGCAGTCGATGGAACATATGCGCCAGTCCCTGACCCAAATTATCGGGCAGGTACGTGACACCAGCCATACCGTCGCGCATGCGTCGCAGGAAATTTCCGCAGGCAATATCGATCTGGCTTCGCGTACCGAACAACAGGCCGCGGCGCTGACACAAACCGCCGCCAGTATGGAAGAGCTGGGCGCGACGGTAAAACAAAATACCGAAAACGTCAGCCGGGCCAGCGGTCTGACGCGCGAAGCGGTAAAAAATGCCCGCGCGGGTGAGAAGGTGGCGCAGGACGTGATCGGAACTATGGGACGCATTAACAGCAGCTCTAAAAAGATCGAAGACATTACAGGCGTCATCAACAGCATCGCTTTCCAGACCAATATTCTGGCGCTGAATGCCGCGGTTGAAGCCGCACGCGCTGGCGAACAGGGTCGCGGATTTGCAGTGGTCGCCAGCGAAGTGCGCAGCCTCGCGCAGCGAAGTGCGGTGGCGGCAAAAGAAATCGAAAGTCTGATTTCTGAATCGGTTGCCAATATAAAGGAAGGGTCGGATCAGGTGTCCCGTACCGGCGAATCTATTTCGGCAATTATTTCATCGGTTACGCAGGTTGATGTTCTGATGGAACATATTTCGACGGCGTCCGATGAGCAAAGCCGGGGGATCAGTCAGATTGAGCAGGCCGTGACAGAAATTGACGGCGTGACTCGGCAGAATGCGGCGCTGGTGCAGGAATCTGCGGCGGCGGCGGCTTCTCTGGAAGAGCAGGTGCTTCATCTGACCCGTTCGGTTTCTGCATTCAGGCTGGCGAACGCCTGAGCCCGGCAGCGGACTGATCGGGAATTATGATAAATCAGGCCGGACAGGGAAAACCATGTCCGGCTTCTTTATTGATAAGGAAACGGTTCCACAATGAATAACACTTTGATATAACGGATGAATTGTCTTTTATAATAACGAGCAAACTCCATGACTTTACTGGCCTCACCTTTACTCAGCCTGCGTCACTTTGAACATGACGACCTCGACGCTTTCACCCGTTATCGCCAGGATCCGGCTGTTGCCCGTTATCAAAGTTGGGAATATTTCACCCGTCCGCAGGCGGAATTGTTGTTTGAACAGATGAATGAAATTCCTTTTGGTACGCCGGATAACTGGTTTCAGATTGCGATCGAACACGCTGAGTCCGGCATGGTGGGTGATTTCGGGCTGCACTTTGTCGACGACTACCAGGTGGAACTGGGCATAACGCTTGATCCGAAATGGCAGGGAAAAGGGATTGCAAAGAGCGCATTAAATCTGTTGCTGGCATATCTTTTTGACCATCTTAAAAAGCACCGCGTGTACGCCGTTACCGATATCCGCAATCACGGCAGTTACCGGTTATTCGAGTCAGCAGGATTTCGGCGGGAAGGATGTTTCCTGGAAAACTGCTTTCTGAAAGGGGAATGGTGCAGTGAATATTTGTATGCTTTGCTGGCGTCAGAGTGGGAGGTCAGAAACATAGTCGGGAAATAACCCAGCACCAAATTCGGCGAAATCTCCGTATCTGGTGCTGAACGTGATCGAATTTCAACAAACTATCTGAACACGCCGACGGCTTCCACCAGCCGGTCGGCCTGTCGTTTCAGACCGGTGGAAGCGTGTGCGCCTTCCTGAACCTGAAGGGAATTCTGATGAGTGATCCGGTCGAGTTCCTCGATGGCTTTGGCGATATCCAGTAATCCCAGATTTTGTTCGCTGGTAGCGTTACGGATTTGCCCGATCAGCGACGAGACATTTCTCACCTGAGAAACAATTTCCGCCATCGTTTTACCGGCCTGATCGACTTGCTTTGATCCCGATACAACAGTCTCCACACTGGTGTCGATCAGTCTTTTGATTTCGCTGGCGGCGCTTGCACTTCGTTGCGCCAGGCTGCGAACTTCACCGGCCACCACCGCAAATCCTTTTCCCTGTTCTCCGGCGCGGGCAGCTTCGACTGCCGCATTCAGCGCCAGAATATTGGTCTGGAATGCAATGCCGTCAATCACATTGGTGATGGTCGCAATCTGTTGCGAGCTGTCAGTGATTTCCTGCATTGTGCCGACAACTCCCTGCATTGCGTTACTGCCTTTTTCCGCTGCGGCGCTGGCAGTCAGCGAAAGTTTATCGGCTTCGGCGGCCGTTTGCGTATTGCTTTCAACGGTCGCACTCATTTCATTCATCGCGGCGGCAGTCTCGCCAACATTCGTGGCGGTCTGTTCAGTCCGCTGACTCAGCGCTTCGTTTCCGTTTGCCAGAGATTCACTGGCGGTGCGAACTTTGTGTGCCTGATCGTTAACGTCGTCCACCATCCACCGGCAGATCAAGCCGAGCTGGCCAACCGAGCGCAGCGTCATCCCTATTTCATCGACGCGTTCCATCGGCGTGATCGTATGACTCGCCCCGCTGGCAACCCGCAATGTCTGATGACAAAGTTGTTCGACCGGGCGCGTGATTTGCCATTCAAGCCAGAAGCCTAAAAGCAAAACAAAAAAAGTGCTGAGCGCATACGCCGAATACAACTGTGCCGATGGCAACGCAGTGAGTGTGGAAACGGCCAGAGAGTTAAGCAGGAATAAAACAAAGAGCCCGCTGCGGATCCGTCCGCGAACCGAAAGTGTTTTTAAAATTGAAAACGGACGGGTGATGCCGGTGCGGATCAATAGGCCCCTGAACAACCGGCGGTTGTTCAGTTCACCACGATTCATTTTCTCATACAGCGCCTGAGTGTCAGAAATTTCGGTCGCGGTAGGTTTGGTCCGGACAGAAAGATAGCCTTTAGTTTTTCCGCCACGAATAATCGGCACCACGTTTGCCCGAACCCAGTAATGGTCGCCGTTTCTGCGGCGGTTTTTTACCAGCGCCGTCCAGGGAAAACCTTGCTGCAATGTGGCCCACATATCTTTGAAAGCCGACGGCGGCATGTCGGGATGCCGGACAATATTGTGGGGCTGACCGATAATATCTTCACTGGCAAAACCGCTGACTTCAATAAAAGCATCATTGGCATAGGTAATATGGCTGTCGGCGTCAGTCGTTGACATCAATGTAGCGTCGTCCGGGTACTGATATTCCCGCTGTGATACAGGTTGATTATTGCGCATAGTGACATTTCCATGGCCAGACTGCGATTTGGAGGAGATAAAAGAGGTTTAACTCTTTAGATGTCGGCATAACCAAAATTTTCTTTAGGGCTGAAAGCACGTTATTGAAATTAATGTATTCAGGTGGCAAAACGGGAGATATTTTCGCCAATTTATAAGCTACAACGATGTGTTCAGTCGAAAATATGCGCTATATCTTTATGTGTGCTGTTTTTATGACCAATGCTTCAGGCGCCAATGTCCGTCATAACTCCTTCATTTTTCTTTATTCATTCTTTCTGTGACTCCAGACTTAATAGGTCTGGAGTCACAAACATTTTGCCTCTGTTTCGCAGGCTTGCTATAACTGCGCACTGTGATTTTTCTGATGGAATTCAGCGGGCGGGCAATGTGGTTTCAGGAACAGAAGTCGAAGCGGATTTTGCCGCCGAAAATGTAGGCCGCCACGTTCTGGCCTATCTTCAGCAGGTCAAAATGACACCGCTGGCGAAACTGGACGATTTTGACGAAGAGGGTAATGCGACGGTCCGGCAGGTGATCAATATCTGGATCCGACTTTCGCTGATGCTGACCCGACGTCGTCCGGAAATCGCCGTCTCTTCTTTGATGAAACATGTGCTGCCGGTGATCGGGGATGTCCCGCTGAACAAAATTTCGCGCCTGCGCCTGAACCGGTTGTTCAATATTTTGCTGGCCGAAGGGAAAATTTCGGAAGCCAAACGGGTTTTTGCGCTGTGTAAGCAATTCTTTGGTTGGGCAGAAACACAGGGTTATCTGGCACATTCGCCGCTGAGTTCCATGAAACGCCGTGATGTCGGTGGCCGTAACACACCGCCGCGCGAACGGGCGCTGACCGATGCTGAGATATGGGTGTTCTGGCATGGTCTTGATTTATGGGATATTTCAGAACAATGTCGGTGGGCATTACGTCTGTGTTTGCTGACCGCAAGACGGCCGGATGAAGTGATCCGCGCGCGGAAAGACGAGTTTAATTTGCGAATTGGCATCTGGCGGCAGGGCACCCGAAACAAATCAGCTCGCGATCACAGTCTGCCTCTGCCGCCGCTGGCGATTATTTGCATCAATGCCTTATTAGATGCCAGCCCGAAAGACAGTGCCTGGCTGGTTCCTTCCCCGAAAGATGCACAGAAACCGTTATCCAGAGGCGCAATTACGCAGGTGATCCGTCGGATGTTGCGCGCCGAGCGTGGCCTGGGCATCGATGCTTTTTCGACCCGCGATTTACGCAGGACTGCACGTTCCAAATTATCGTCCCTCAATGTCCCCAACGATGTTGCCCGCAAAATTATGAATCACTCACTGGAAGGCATCGACCGGGTTTACGACACTCACGACTATTTACCGCAGATGAAACAAGCGCTCGAAGCATTTTCTGACAATATAAAGGGCATTATTGACGCCCCGGATTACTTCGATTTACGCCACAAATATGAAGGCGAGTTTCTGGAACTTCCGGAAATTTCGCTGCTTTATATGGAAAGATAACGTCACTTAAATGAATTTCAGGCTCAATCCTCTTCATTTGTAAACGTGCCGGGCAACGCCCCAAACCTTCGCTGGCACGGTTTGCAAAGCTGAACTGCTACACTTGGATATTGTTCGTCGTTGCCAGAAGATTAAGGAAATTATGATGCATTCACCACAATCGAACTTGGCCGGTTTACCCGAACCGACCCGGACAATCCTGCTGAGTACCGGAACCGCGGAACAAAAGCGTCAGGAAATTCGCGCTTACTTTATTCAGACATGGGAGCTCTATGAAAGCCTGTTTGATTGCCTGACCGACGAACGTGCATATTTCACTAAAGCGATTTCACTGCGGCATCCGCTCATTTTCTATTTCGGCCATACCGCTACTTTTTACATCAATAAACTCATGGCGGCGGGGCTGATCCCGCAGCGTATCGATTCCCATATCGAGGCGATGCTGGCGATCGGCGTTGACGAAATGAGCTGGGACGATCTCGATGATCAGAATTATAACTGGCCCACTGTCAGCAATTTACGGGCATACCGCGACAAAGTTCGCGAAGAAGTTCTCGGCATTATTGAGTCGATGCCGCTGACGCTTCCCGTTGGCTGGGACAGCCCGGCATGGGTGATTCTGATGGGCATCGAGCATGAACGTATTCATCTGGAAACCTCCAGCGTACTGATCCGTCAGTTGCCGGTGAGCTGGGTCACCCCGCAGCCGCACTGGCCCGCATGCGACATTGCCCGGCATGACCGTCAGACCGTACCAGAAAACGAAACGCTGGCGATAAAAGGTGACGTTGTCACGCTAGGTAAGCAGGACGACACTTACGGCTGGGATAATGAATACGGTTCAGTAACACATAAAATTCAGGCATTTAGCGCCAGTAGAATGCTGGTCAGTAACGCAGAGTATTTCTCATTTGTAGAAAGCGGCGGTTATCAGGACACAAAATGGTGGGATGAAGAAGGCGCCGGATGGCGGGACTTTGCTCAGGCCGAAATGCCGACTTTTTGGGTCGGTTCGGCAACCGAACCTGAGCAACTGAAACTTCGGTTAATGACCGAAGAAGTGGCAATGCCGTGGGACTGGCCGGTTGAAGTGAATCAGCTGGAAGCGGCAGCATTTTGTCGCTGGAAGGCGGCACAAACGGGCGAATCTGTGCAGTTGCCGACGGAAGCTGAATGGATGATTTTGCGAAATCAGGTACAAGGGGACCAGCCTGATTGGGAAACTGCACCGGGGAATATCAACCTCGCCTGGTGGGCGTCGTCATGCCCGGTCGACCATTTTGCGCAGGGGCATTTCTTCGACATCGTGGGGAATGTGTGGCAATGGGCGTCCACGCCGATCAGCGGCTTTGAAGGTTTCCGCGTGCATCCGCTTTATGATGACTTTTCCACGCCAACATTTGACGGCAAACATTCGATGATTAAAGGCGGAAGCTGGATTTCTACCGGTAATGAAGCCCTGAAATCCTCGCGTTATGCGTTTCGTCGTCACTTTTTCCAGCACGCCGGTTTCCGGTATGTGATATCCGGTCATCAGGAAATACAGACGGTGAATCCTTACGAAACGGACGGCCTGATCGCGCAGTATCTGGATTTTCAGTACGGGCCGCGTCATTTCGATGTGCCTAATTATGCTGAGCAACTGGTTGATATTGCAGTGAAAAATGTCGGTTTGCGCGGAAGGGCGCTGGACATAGGTTGTGCGACCGGACGCGCGAGTTTCGAGCTGGCACGACATTTTGATTCTGTTGTCGGAATGGATTATTCGGCCCGATTTATTGATGTTGCTTTAGCGCTGGCTCGCGGCGAAGCCTGTCGTTATGTTATTCCGGAAGAGGGTGAGCTGGTCGATTATTGTCAGGCCTCATTGTCTGAAGTGAATATCGATGCAGAGCAAACCGGGCGCGTGAGTTTTGTGCAGGGGGATGCCTGTAACCTGAAGCCGCAGGGCGAACTGTATGATCTGGTTCTGGCCGCGAATTTACTGGACCGTTTGCGTGAACCCGCGTGTTTTCTGAAAGATATCACGCCGATGATCCGCAGTGGTGGGGTGCTGATGTTGTCCTCGCCGTATACCTGGTTGGAAGAATTCACGCCGAAGCAAAACTGGCTTGGCGGTTTCCGCGAGAACGGAGAAGCGGTGACAACGCATCAGGCTTTGCGTCGTCTCCTGGCCAGCGACTTTGAAGAAATTCAGGCACCGCAGGATATTCCGTTTGTTATCCGCGAAACAGCCCGCAAATTCCAACACACGTTGGCAGAACTTACGTTGTGGCGTAAGCGATAAAACTCTGCTGATTTCAGTCAACAAATATCAAACGGTCATGAAAATTGGCCGTTTTTTATCTGGACATTTATCCTGCAAGAACGCATCTGACGCAGGAATTGAAGTTTCCGCTGTTTTTATTTGATGAACCCAAAGAATGTTGTAACTAAACTTAGGTTTTAAAAACCGCCCTGAAAAGGGCGGTCAGCGTAAAAGTGATGAAGTGTGATTATTTATCCGTCGGGCCACAGCCGCCAATCATTTTAGAAATTGAAATGGCCGGGTGAAGTAAGTAAGTGTAGTCGCAGTTTTTCTCTTTATTATAAACGCTACCGGTACAACCAGAAAGAGTGGCAACTAAGGCAGAAAGAAGTGCGAACTTGATGACATTTTTCATGTAAATCCCTTTAAAAATAATAGTGTAATTAGTGCCGTTCAGGAACCTGACGACGACAGCAATATACGCCGGAAAAGTCTGCGCATACAAATAAAACATCTCGTTTATTCATTTTATTTAATGAGATTATTTAATTAAATCAGTTTGTTATTACTCTTCTGTATATTTGCATATTGGCGCATAGATAATTAATATTGTTTAGGTGGAATAATAATTTCTAATCCAGCTACATTTCACGGAATAACAGGGCTTCAATCGCCACTGATTTAGTGACACACTGCCGTTACTGCGACTTAAGGACACACGTCTTCTGATGAAATTGATTCTGCCTGGTTTGTTTTTAATGCTTATCGCCGGTACTGTTTCCGCCGCATCCGTTTCAGGATTGACCGAAACACAATGTGTTGCCATGAAAAATACGCATATTCCGGCTTTGCGCATTGGGCTTCCGACGCGGGGGGCCGTCATAACGACCGTCGCGATTGCCGGTCAGCCCGTGGAAACTCATTGCAAGCTCGAAGGGCAAATCAAACCGGTTGATCCGAAAGCGCCAGATATCCAGTTCCAGCTTTATCTGCCACTCGTCTGGAATGGCAAGGCGCTTCAACTTGGCGGCGGTGGATTCGATGGTGCCATAAAAGGGGCAGATACCGCACGACTCGCGCCCGCGTCCGTACCCGGCGCTCTGAAACAAGGATATGCCACCTTTGGCAGCGATTCCGGCCATCAGGGTGGGGTGTCCGACGCATCATTTACGCTGAATGAGGAAGCCTGGAATAATTTTGCCGGGGCACAGATTAAAAAAACGCACGACGTGGCGGTGGCACTTATTGAACAGGCTTATGGCCGAAAACCGTCGCGTCTCTATTTTCAGGGCAACTCTCAGGGCGGCCATGAGGCGCTGGCCGCCATTCAGCGGTATCCGCTCGATTACGACGGCGCTATTGCGATCCATCCGGTTTACAACGTTGTCGAACTGCATATGGCGGGAATTCGTATCGGACAGGCTGTTTACAACACGCCGGGAGCCTGGATTTCACCGGCAAAAGCCGCGCTGATATCCAATTCCGTTTTAAGTGCCTGTGACAAACTGGACGGGCTGACCGACGGCATTGTCGCCAATGTGGACGCGTGCAGGGCAGCCTTTAAACCGGAAAGGTTACGTTGTCACGATGGCAAGGATAACGGTGACCTTTGCCTTTCGGATGCGCAATTATCTTTGGTGGAAATGCTGAGTAAACCGGTGTCCTTGGGTGTGAATTTACCCACCGGCGATCACTTTGCGCCCTGGCCGATTTTGCTGGGCGCTGATGCCCCTGCGCTGGTCAGCGTGTTCGGCTCGGGCGCTGATAAGCCAAAACCGGCCTCATCGAACATCATCATTTCCTTTCCATATATGATGGGCGATCAGGCAGTGCGGTATGAAGTCATGCGTTCGCCGGATTATGATTCCCTGCAATTTAATCCCGCGCAACATTCAACACGGCTGAAAGAACTGGCGTCTCAGGTCGATAATGACAATGCAGATATCAGCGCATTCGTTCAGCACGGTGGAAAATTGCTGCTGATGCACGGCACGGCAGACATGGCGGTGCCACCGGGAAATACGCTGGCTTATTACGAGAAGCTTAAAGCGCGGTTTGGGGGAAAAGAATTGCATCAGTTTGCGCGATTCTATCTTGCCCCCGGATTTACCCATAGCAGCGGCCCGTTCCGCGTGAGCTGGGATTCCCTCGGCACGCTCGATAAGTGGGTGGATCACGGCATCGATCCTGGCCAGCAGATCATGATTGATACCAATAAAACCACTGCCGGTCGTGAAATGCCGCTGTGCGAATATCCGCAGTTTCCCAAATATAAAGGGCAGGGAGACACAAAATCTGCTTCGAGTTTCGTGTGTACAACTGATTAAGTACACCGGCCACTGTATAAATATTCACCATATAGCGGGTACTCCTTTCTGATCAAATGCAAGCTAATTTACCTATATATAATCACAGGTGAATGAACGTTCTCAAAAAACTTGAACATCCGTCCAAGTCTTGGCATTATCCTCTGCTGTCTCTTCACCTTCGGATTTTTCAAGTGGCCTATCTCTGTAAAGAAGCGCGCAAGACAACCATTCTTGAAGCCGCCGCACGGGTTGCGCGCTATGAAGGATTGGCTGCCACCACGGTGCGCCGTGTTGCTCAGGAAGCGGGGGCCGCAACCGGTCAGGTTCATCATCATTTTTCCAGCGCAGGAGAACTTCGCGCGCAAGCCTATACGCAGGTGATGAAGATCCTGAAAGAACAGTTACTGGAAAGAAGTCAGCAGATGACCGCCCGGGAACGGCTCAACCTGCTGTTGATTGATCCCCAGGATGATCAGTCGCTGATGGCTATTCCGCTCTGGCATGAGGCCATGTTGCTGACTGAACAAGAGCCGCTGATGAAAGCAGCTTTTGCGCTGTCTGTGGCCGACTGGCACGAACTGGTATCTGATGCGATTGAATTCGGTCGCCAGAAAGGAGAATTCTCCAAAGGCGAATCCCCGGAGCATATATCCTGGAGGCTGATTGGTCTGAGCAGCAGCATGGATGCCATGTCGCGTCTCGAAACGCTCGGGTTAACCAGTCAGTGTGCGGAATACAATTTACACCGCGCCATCCAGAATGAGTTGTATGTCAGTGAAGCTGGATGTAAGGAAACCTCTGATGTTTAAAACTTATTTGCTGCTCGGCCTGGCGATTATTGCCGAGGTTATTGCGACCAGCAGCCTGAAAAGTTCTGAAGGATTTACCCGTTTGTGGCCAAGCGTTGTCACATTGCTGGGCTACACGATTGCCATCTTTTTATTGTCTCTGACCCTGAAAACCCTGCCGACCGGTATTGCATACGCGATCTGGTCCGGCGTTGGTATTGTCCTGGTCTCCGCCATTGGCTGGTTTGGTTACGGGCAAAAGCTGGATACCCCGGCAATGATTGGCCTCGGGCTTATCATCGCGGGCGTGATTGTCGTGAACGTGTTTTCAAAATCGGTCGCGCACTAACTATGGCGACTTTATCGCAGCACAGGGAGTTCATTTTGCAGAGCGAACAAAAACCTGATTTCCATGATGACTTGATCAAAGAGTTACTCTATTGGATCGAAGTCAACTTAAGTGATCGTCTGACCATGGAAAAAGCCTCGAAGAAAACCGGTTATTCTCCCTGGTATCTTCAGCGTCTGTTTAAAAGTAAAACAGGTTTCGCGCTGGGCAAATACATTCGTGACCGTCGTCTGACGATGGCCGCGATTGCTTTGCGGCTGACCAATATGCCGATCCTCGATATTTCGCTGTATTACTCTTACGATTCTCAGCAGACGTTCACCCGTTCGTTCAAAAAGAACTTTGCTGAAACGCCGGGAATGTACCGCCGGAATGCATCGTGGACCATGAGTGGCATCACGGCACCGCTGACCTTGGATGAGTTTCCACCGCCTGAATATGAAATTGTAGAATTGCCGGAAATGGCATTCGAGGGCCAGACTTCAACGCATTCTTATCCGATTGAAGCGCTGTTTAACGCCAAAAATCACGTACATCGTGCCGAACTGTTACGCTATCTGGAAACGCCGGAATCACTCCTCGCGCCGGTCTGGGGCTTATCCGATTGTCGTCCTGATACGAATGATGAAGTCGCCAATGCATTACAGATGGATTATACGGTCGCTCATGAAGTGAAGATCAGCGATAACCATGACATTATGGTGCCCGCCAGCCGTTATCTGAAGATCCGTTATCCTTATGATCTCAGCCGCCTGAATGATTTCATACTGTATTTGTATTCAGTATTTTTGCCGACGCTTGGTCTGGAATTCATCATGCAGCCGGATCTGGAAAAATACTCGCGCGAATCTGCACTAAACGGTGTGACTTGCGAATATTACATTCCGCTGGCCCGACACTGATTTCTACACTTGCAAAAACACAAAAGCCTCCCGAATGAGAGGCTTGCAAGGGAAAATACATCCCGTTAATTAAAGACCATACCACCGTCAATCAGTAACGCCTGACCGGTCATATAATCGGAGTCCGGGCCAGCAAGGTAGGAGACGCAGGCGGCGACATCTTCTGGCTCTGAAAGACGTTTCAGAGTGATGTTTTTCGCAAACTCCTTCGTACCGTAGCCAACAGGCTGACCTGCGGCCGCAGAAACCTGGCGGTCAATTTCTTCCCACATCGGCGTTTTCACGATGCCCGGGCAATAGGCGTTTACGGTAATTCCCAGAGAAGCCAGATCGCGCGCTGCGGTTTGTGTCAACCCGCGCACGGCAAATTTGCTGGAACTGTAGATTGCCAGTTCAGGGTTACCGACATGGCCCGCCTGAGAAGAAGCATTAATGATTTTGCCGCCATGCCCCAGGGATTTGAACGCTTTCACCGCCGCCTGGATCCCCCAGATAACGCCTTTCACATTGATGTTATAGACTTTATCGACAATTTCCGGCGTGATGTCTTCGATCAACGTTGTCGGCGCGATCCCGGCATTATTCACGATGACATCAAAACCGCCGAGCTGTTTTGTTGCAGCCTCAACGGCGGCAAAAACCTGTTCGCGGTTTGAAACATCTGCCAGCTGAGCAATTGCTTTACCGCCGGCATGATTAATTTCTTCGGCAACTTTCTTCGCTGTTTCCCCGTTGTAATCCACAACCGCAACAGCAAATCCATCTTTCGCCAGACGAAGCGCAATTGCACGGCCAATCCCCTGACCGCCACCTGTTACTAAAGCCACTTTTCCATTTTTAGACATACCACTATCCTCTATGTATTCGGTTTCTTTTCAGGTGCTGCGCGCAAGGCACGGCCAGACCAGCCCGGTACCTTTGCGTGAGCTCCGTACTGGTTTACGCCTCTGAGTCTGCATGTGCAAATGTTAGCCACCGTAATTAACTGTACTCACACTAATAGTCAGTGAGCGTCAGAATTTCGAACGGAGTCGGGTAGAATGCATAAACCGAACGCAATAAAGGATGTTGGAATGACAGAGTCAGACAGTGCAACTTTCCGGGAACGCCTGATCGTATTGGCGC
Source organism: Rahnella sp. ChDrAdgB13 (assembly GCF_017655185.1). Lineage (NCBI taxonomy): Bacteria > Pseudomonadati > Pseudomonadota > Gammaproteobacteria > Enterobacterales > Yersiniaceae > Rahnella > Rahnella sp. ChDrAdgB13. Next base: position 16,076 of record NZ_JAEMGT010000092.1, read on the forward strand.
AATCGCTACAGTTAGCACCCCAGGTAGCTGAGAATCAGGTTTTGGATCGCATGGCGCTGAGTTTTCGCAAATTGCTGAACTTTCTCGCTGAAGATAACAATCTGACGCAGAGCGTTTTTCTGTTACCCCCGGAAGGGCCGGAAACTCAGGCGATGCTCACCGCTGTCATTTCAAAAAATCTGGCGTTCAGTCAGCAGGACAGACTGTTTCGTAATGATATTCCGGCTGAACTTCTGGCGCAGTGTTTCACCGGCATGCTGGTACAGCTCGCACATCAGGCGGCCAGCCCGGCGCAGCGCCACCAAAACAGCCTCGCTTGTGCAAAACTGTTCTGTGAAGGTGTCTGGCTGAGGGAATAGGGAAGGGATTCTGCTTTATTCTATTAATGAGAAAGCAAAGCATAAATCGTTGGTTCAAATCGCACTGCAGAAACGGTTAACTGAAGTCATTCCAGCGGCAGACAATGTCTGTCTGATTTTTTAAACAGACGTAATGATCAACCGGAGGCCTGTATGTCAACGACTGCACAAACTACTGAGCAACGCTCGTTATGGCAGCGCATCACTCATCGCAAGGTGAAGGATCAGACTGAAGAAAAGACGCAGGACACATCGCGTCTGCTGGAGAGTTTTCTGGCTACAGGGTGCCTTTACGGCATTGATGTGGGGAACACAGACCCGGCGTGGTTTCGCCGCTCCTGACCGTTATATTCGCTTATTGCGCTTCAGTTATTGGAATGAACTGTGCAACGGCGAATCTTCTCCTGATAGTGCAAAGCTGTACCCTGAATAGTTGGTGTTGCCGTTGCGTTGTGTGGACAGCGTAGCTGTAGCATCAGGTATGAAGGTTGTTGTGGAAAGTCTCTCTGACCTCGTCGTAGAAATTTTAGTTCTCTCTCATTTGTTGAGCCCATAACTTTCGCCGGTTATGGGTTTTTTTATGCAAAAAAAAGCCCCGCAGTCAGGCGGGGCAATAATAAGGCCGTTGACAGGGACCACGGCAAGTTAATGCGAATAATTAAAACCAAGGAAGGGGAAATTGAATTGCAGTGATGATTCTGCAAATCGGGAATTAATTTACCACAAAGTTATTCTTTATTTTAAATATATTATTTATATGGTTTGGTTTTTAATATTCACAGAACATATAATTAAATACCTTTGAAATATTTAGCAATAAATAATAAAGCCAAAAACAATAATTCTCCTACAAAACAAGGGAACTATATAGGTAGTATTAGTGCGAGCACCAACTCATTAATAAAGTACATATAATAAATTTAAGTATTCAATTAAATGATAAAGGAATGACGTCATGAAATTAAAAGCACTGGCTCTTATTATTCCAGCATTACTGGTGGCAGGCGCAGCGCATTCAGCTGAGATTTATAACAAAGACGGCAATAAACTTGACCTGTACGGTAAAGTCGATGCGCGTCATCAATTCTCTGATAATGCTGGCGACGATGGTGACGAAACTTACGTCCGCGTAGGCTTTAAAGGTGAAACTCAGATTACAACTCAACTGATCGGTTACGGTCAGTGGGAATATAACGTTCAGGCAAATAATACAGAAAGCAGTGGCACAGCTGGCAATGCAACCCGTCTGGGTTTTGCGGGTCTGAAATTCGGTGACTACGGTTCATTCGATTACGGCCGCAATTACGGCGTAGTTTACGACGTAGAAGCCTGGACCGATATGCTGCCAGTGTTCGGCGGTGACTCTTACACCAACACCGACAACTTCATGGTCGGCCGTGCTAATGGCGTTGCAACTTACCGTAACTCTAACTTCTTTGGCGCAGTGAATGGCCTGAATTTTGCAGTGCAATATCAGGGCGCTAATGATGGTGATAACAACAACGAAGGCGTTGATGGTTACCATGCATTAGGAGAAGGTACCAACAATGGTCGTGATGTTCGCCATCAAAATGGTGACGGTTACGGGTTATCCACAACTTATGATTTCGGTATGGGCATCAGCGCTGGTGCAGCGTATGCCTCTTCTGACCGTACCAATGATCAGTCTGCTGACAACCGTGGGGATAAAGCTGACGTCTGGACGATTGGCGCGAAATACGATGCTAACAGCGTTTATCTGGCCACCATATATTCCGAAACACGGAATATGACGCCATATGGTGACAGCGATATTGCAAATAAAACTCAGAACTTTGAAGTAACCGCACAATATCAGTTTGACTTCGGTCTGCGCCCGGAAGTTTCCTACCTGCAATCTAAAGGTAAAGATCTTAACAACGGCAACGGCGGTAAAGACAACGATAAAGATCTGGTTAAATACGTTTCTGTCGGTTCTTACTACTACTTCAACAAAAATATGTCTGCGTATGTTGATTATAAAATCAACCTGCTGGACAACGATGATGACTTCTATACAAACCAGGGCATCTCTACCGATGATGTTGTTGGTGTAGGCATGGTCTACCAGTTCTAATTATTCAGCGTTAACCTGAATATTAGGAGCAATAAAAACCCATCTCCGGATGGGTTTTTTTACATTTAAATCCATAGGAATATTTATTATTCTAACCACTGCGCAACACCGCCGTGGCGCGAACAGGTTCCGCGATGATGTGTACTGAAACTATAAGTTCCGTCACGACATTGCGCAGAAGCACCTTCTGGGACATTCCCAGATTTACTGTGTGCCGGTTTATGGACGCTTTGCCCGTCAGAATTAATATAATCTCCTTGTTCTATAAGTTCGCTATCCTGTGAATTAGTTTGTTTTGCCAGTGCGGGCTGAAAAAGCAGAATGCCAGTGATTATTAAACAAGCGAATAATCGCATGATGTTGTTATCATCCGGTGATAAGAAAGTGTGCGCAAAGCGTACTCTCCGTTTACAGCGATGCAATCCTGATATTTAACCATTAATGACGTGTATAAATGAGGTGCTTTAACCATTTTCCTGCCCGCGTAAAATTTTGGTTAAGATTCGTGTAAAAAGACGATAAATCCTTGCCTGATCCTACTGAAAAATCTCTCAAGCGCTTGAATTTAAAGAGGTGAAAACCATAAATAACCAGGGCTGATTATTAAGCGATTTGTGCTCTACATGATTGAAATCTATTGATAAATCGCATGTACAACCGACGGAGTATTTGGTATATTATTGACCAGATCACGTACAGGGCTATTTCTCTGTGATACGGTGTTTTACCTAAGACTTGGTTTCTCAGGACAATGACATGTTAGATTATCGCTTTCCGACAGCTATGCAGATGGTGTTTTGTATCGCTCAGTCCCAAAAGGCTGGACAGCGCTGCACCAGTGCGATTTTAGCAACGGGTCTGGAAGCCAACTCCAGTTTTATCCGCAAACTGATGGTGCCGCTGACTCAGCACGGCATTATTGTTTCCACTCTTGGTCGTACCGGCTCTATTAATCTCGGACGTCCGGCGGAAGAAATCTCCCTGCGCGATATTTACTGCGCGGTCATTGAAGATAAGCGCCTCTGGGCTGCGCGGCCTGATGTTCCGGCCCGCTGCGTGGTCAGCGCCAATGCCTGTACATATTTCAAAAATATCGTCAATGAAGCCGAAGAAGCCTCGCTTCAGGTTTTAGCCCACCATACCGTGGCGGATGCGCTGGCGGAGTTCGAACGCGGCGGCAAGTACAAATGCACCAAAGATCTGGTCGCAGAACACGCAGAGAATGTTTCCTGCTCCAAGTAAACCGCAGAAAGCATTTTTACTCGTAGCGTGAATTCCAAACATAAAAAAGCCGGGAGATTTCCCGGCTTTTTGCTGTCTGGATTTAGTGCAGTGATATCAGACCGTCTGCGTTTCCAGCACTGCTTTCTTACGCGTCACCAGCTTGCGCAGTGCGACATAAAACACCGGCGTCAGGAACAGCCCGAATAGAGTCACACCTAACATACCGGAGAACACGGTAATCCCGGTCACGCCACGCACTTCCGCACCGGCACCGTGGCCGAGAATCAGCGGAATGGTCCCCGCGATGAACGCAATCGACGTCATGACGATAGGGCGCAGACGCAGGCGGCACGCTTCGAGGGCGGACTCGATAATCCCTTTGCCCTGCATTTCCAGTTCGCGGGCGAACTCGACAATCAGGATGGCGTTCTTACAGGCCAGCCCCATCAGAACCACCAGCCCGACTTGCACGAAGACGTTATTATCGCCGCCGGTCAGCCAGACGCCAAACAGCGCGGAAAGCATCGTCATTGGCACAATCAGGATCACCGCCAGTGGCAGCGTCCAGCTTTCGTACAACGCAGCGAGCACCAGGAACGCCAGCAGAACAGACATCGGGAAGACGATCAGCGCCGCATTGCCCTGAGTAGATTGCTGGTAACTCAGATCCGTCCATTCGATATTCATTCCGTTTGGCAGCAGATTTTTCGACATCGCGGTCAGCTCGGTCATTGCCTGCGCCGAAGAGAGAATGCGCGGGTCAGCATCGCCAATCAGATCTGCCGCCGGATAACCGTTATAACGGATTACCGGGTCAGGTCCGTAGGTGGTGGTGATGTTGAGCATGCTGCCAATTGGCACCATTTCACCTTTATCATTACGTGTACGCAGATTGCCGATATCTTCCACGCTGTCACGGAACTGGCCATCGGCCTGCGCCATTACTTTCCAGGTACGGCCAAAACGGTTGAAGTCATTGATGTACGACGAACCGAGATAAACCTGCAACGTACTGAATAACTCATCCAGTGAAACGCCCTGAGCCTTGGCTTTATCACGGTCGATATGCGCATCAAGCTGCGGCAAGTTGGCCTGATAAGAGGAAATCGGGTAGCCCATTCCCGGCGTTTGCATGATGGCACCGGACATCGTATTGATCGCCGTTTGCAACGCACCGTATCCCAGCCCCGCGCGATCCTGCACGTAGAGCGAATAACCCGACCCCTGGCCTAATCCAAGGATCGGCGGTGGCATAATCGAGAAGGCAAACCCTTCCTGAATCTGCGAGATTTTGGCATTGATTTCCGCGTTAATCTGCGCCGCCGTACGGGTACGTTCGCTCATCGGTTTCAGGGCGAAGAATACCGTCCCGGTGTTTGGCGTATTGGTAAACTGCAGCGCATTCAGGCCGGGGAAGGCCACCGCATCAATTACGCCGTCCGTACTTAACCCCATAGCGCTGATTTTGCGGATCACCGCATCAGTGCGCGACAAGGAAGACCCTTCCGGCATTTTCACACCGGCAATCAGATACAGTTTGTCCTGCGTCGGAATAAATCCGCCGGGCACCGCTTTAAACATAAATGCCGCGGCGCAAAGCAGCAGAACGTAAACACCAAATACCGCGCCGCGGCGACCCAACGTTTTCGATACCGCATTCTGATACTTATGCGAACTGGCATTAAAGAAGCGGTTGAACGGCCGGAAGATCCACCCAAATAACCGGTCAATCAGACGCGAGGGCATATCCTTCGGCGCACCGTGCGCTTTCAGCAATAACGCCGCCAGAGCAGGGGAAAGCGTCAGTGAGTTGATGGCTGAAATCACGGTAGAAATTGCAATCGTCACCGCAAACTGTTTATAGAACTGACCGGTCACGCCGGAAAGGAATGCCATCGGTACGAACACCGCGCACAGCACCAGCGCAATCGCCACAATTGGCCCGGAAACTTCCCGCATGGCCTGATGCGCGGCCTCCCGTGGCGCTAAACCTTCCTCAATATTACGTTCGACGTTTTCCACCACCACGATGGCATCGTCGACCACTATCCCTATCGCCAGAACCAGCCCGAACAAACTGAGCGTGTTAAGCGAGAAGCCGAGCAGATACAAAATGCTGAATGTCCCGATCACCGAAATCGGTACGGCCAGCAACGGAATGATCGACGCACGCCAGGTTTGCAGGAACAGAATCACCACCAGCACGACCAGCACCACGGCTTCCAGCAGCGTATGAACCACGGCGCTGATGGAATCACGGACAAACACGGTCGGGTCATACGGCGCGCGCCATGTCATACCTTCCGGGAAACGCGTCGACAGCTCGGCCATTTTTGCACGCACGGCGTCGGACAAATCAATCGCATTCGCGCCCGGCGACTGGAATATACCAATCCCGACCGCATCCTTATTATTGAGCTGCGAGCGCAGGGCGTAACTGCCGGAACCCATTTCGATACGTGCGACGTCACGAAGACGGACGATTTCGCCATTTTCACCACTTTTCAGGATGATTTTGCCGAATTCGTCTTCATCTTTCAGACGGCCCTGCGCATTGATAGACAGCAAATAATCGCTATCTTTCGGCATAGGTTCTGCGCCCAGCTGGCCAGCAGAAACCTGCACGTTTTGCTCCTGCATCGCTTTCACGACGTCAGATGCCGTCAGACCACGCGCCGCGACTTTGTTCGGATCGAGCCACACGCGCATCGCGTATTCACCCGCACCGAAAATCTGAATCTGACCGACGCCAGGCAGGCGTGCAAGCTCATCTTTCACTTTCAGCGTGGCGTAGTTGCTCAGATACAACGAGTCGTATTTACCGTTCGGCGACACCAGATGCACCACCAGCGTTAACGTCGGCGACTGCTTCTGCGTGGTCACGCCCTGACGGCGCACATCCTCCGGCAGACGCGCTTCGGCCTGCGCCACGCGGTTCTGCACCTGAACCTGGGCCTGATCCGGATCAGTGCCCGGACGGAAGGTCACAGTCGTCACCAGCACGCCGTCTGAACCGGCGACAGATTTCATGTACACCATGTTTTCAACGCCGTTGATAGCTTCTTCCAATGGCGTCGCCACGGTTTCAGCAATCACTTTCGGGTTGGCGCCCGGATATTCAGCGCGAACCTGCACACTCGGTGGCACCACATTCGGGTATTCGCTGACCGGCAGCAGGGGAATGGCAATCGCCCCGGTGACCAGAATTAAAATCGACAAAACAGCCGCAAATATTGGCCGATCGATGAAAAAGCGGGAAAAGTCCATGAGTCAGGATTCTCTTTTATTGAACTGCAGCGGGAGTAGGCGTCACGCTGTTGGCCGCCATAGCGACCGTTTTCGCGTTTACCGGCATTCCCGGCATAAAGACTTTTTGCACGCCGTCGATAATCACGCGATCACCGGCTTCAAGGCCTTTCTGAATGATGCGAAGTCCGCCGGACATCCGCCCGGGTTCCACATCACGACGCTGCGCCTTGCCGTCTTTATCCACCACGTAAACAAACTTGCGATCCTGATCGGTCAGCACGGCTTTATCGTCCACCAGCATGGCGTTGAACTGCGCGCTGCCCGGCAGTTGTACGCGGGCAAACAGGCCCGGCGTAAACGTGCGGTCGCGGTTATCAAGCAGGGCGCGCATACGGATAGTGCCGGTTCCGGAATTAAGCTGGTTATCGGTGAAGTCGACCACGCCCTGATGGGGATAGCCATTTTCGCCAACCAGACCAACGTGAACCGGCAAGCGGTTTTGCGGGTTATTGCTGCGCTGGCCGTCTCGCGCCATCGCCTGATAACGCAGGAACGTGCCTTCATCAACGTCAAAATAGACATACACGGTATCGAGGGAAACCAGCGTCGTCAGTACGCTCGCGGTATCACCGGCTGTCACCAGATTACCGGTAGTGATCATGGCGCGGCTGGCGCGTCCGTCAATCGGCGAGGTTACGCGGGTGAAATCAAGATTGAGCTGCGCCATATCAAGCTGCGCCTGCGCGGCCAGAACATCTGACTGCGCCTGCGACGCGGCAGAACGGCGCTGCTCAGCGATTTCTTTAGAAACTGCCTGCGTGCCGATCAGCGCTTCGGTGCGCGCGGACTCGCTTCGGGCCAGACCGGCCTGATTGCGGGCGCGTACGAGTTCGGCCTGAGCCTGTTCCTGTGCAGCGCGATAAGTCCGGTCATCGATGGTGAATAACACCTGACCTTTTTTGACTTCCTGTCCTTCCTGATAATTCACTTTGTCGATGTAACCCGACACGCGCGGACGCAGCTGAACGCTCTGAACGGCTTCGACGCGGCCATTAAAGGCATCCCATTCGCTGATTTGCCTGATTAAAACATCTGCCGCGCTGACCTGCGGGGCAGGCGGAGCGGCATTTTGCGCCACACTGTTATCGCACCCGGCAAGCAGGGCAACAACCAGCGCAATCCCGGAAAGACGCAACGTCAAAGGCATGCCGCCGGAGCGGCCGCGTGCATTAACCTGTGATTTTTGCAGGTTCATCATTATTTTTATTTCCAGTGAAGTAAGTGCTGCCAGGCAATACACCGGCCTGTCCTCCGGGTAACGTCCTTTGCCTGATCTGACTTTTTTGGGGCTTATGCCGTTCATCAGCACAATTATGTATCAATGTCTGATACAGTTAGTTCGAGGGGATTGTAGGGATGCCGCTACTAAAGTGCAAGAAATACTGTTACACTTTCTGTGCTATTTTACAGAACGTTTACTTCGGGGAAGTGGACTATCCCGTAACGAGGAATTAAATGCAATAGTAAAACTTGCATTTAAGTCAAAACTGCGTCACTTTATAAAAAGACGAGCTGCCCCGGGGGGCGCCGAACAATAAAAAAGCCGGAGAGAAAGTCCATGAGAACCGAGGATTTCATTCACGACCTGATCGACTGGATCGATCACAACCTGGAAGAGCGTCTGGATATTAAAACCGTCGCCAAGCGGGCAGGGTATTCACGCTGGTATCTGCAACGGATGTTCAAAGAACACACTGGTTTGCCGATGGGTGAATATATTCGTGAGAAAAAACTGAAGAAGTCCGCCGATATGCTGGCAAGCAGTGGCGAACCTATTGTCAGCGTGGCGATTTCGCTGGGCTTTGATTCGCAGCAGTCGTTTACGCGCAGTTTCAAACGCCAGTTCGGACAAACGCCGGGCGACTGGCGCCGGGGCCTGAGTCTGGCAACAGAATGTCAGGGATGTCTGCACTGAGTTTCCTCTCCGCTTTCTCTTCTCCCTGAGACGGCGTGTACCACTGGCCCGGCTTTCGTCGGGCAGTGAATTTTCTTCCCCATCTTTTATTCCAATCCCTTTAAAACCCCACGCTGACTGATCCGGTACGCTTTTTACTGCACATTTTTCACTGTTTCCTTCACCCGTTTCGGGCATCTGCCTGCCTTCTCCTGTGCCTGCAATAGTCAGGACGTGATCAACCCAACAAAAATCAACATCAAAGTTCACATAAAATGAAATGATGTTTCAATTTGTTGAGTTGTGCGAATTTTGACGCTAAACTCGCTCCATTACTTCGGCGCCGGGCCGTGCCCGACATCATTCAAGACGTCCGACGGAATCGCGTATTCGCCTCCGTTTTATGAAAAAAGGAAACATCATGATTCTGGATAATTTCTCTTTGCAGGGAAAAGTGGCTGTTGTCACCGGCTGTGACACCGGATTGGGTCAGGGTATGGCCGTAGGTCTGGCAGAAGCGGGCTGTGACATCGTGGGGATCAACATTGTTGAACCGACTGAAACCATCGAACGCGTGGGCGCCACCGGCCGTCGCTTTCTGAGCCTGACCGCCGATCTGAGCGACACTAAAGTGATCCCGGCGCTGCTCGAACGTGCCGTCGCCGAAATGGGGCATCTGGATATTCTGGTCAACAACGCCGGGATTATCCGTCGTGAAGACGCCATCGAGTTCAGCGAAAAGAACTGGGATGACGTAATGAACCTGAACATCAAATCCGTCTTCTTCATGTCTCAGGCCGTTGCAAAACAGTTCATCGCTCAGGGTACCGGCGGGAAAATCATTAACATCGCGTCGATGCTTTCCTATCAGGGCGGCATCCGCGTGCCTTCTTATACCGCGTCAAAAAGCGCCGTGATGGGCGTGACCCGCCTGCTGGCAAACGAATGGGCGAAACACAATATCAACGTGAACGCCATCGCGCCGGGGTATATGGCGACCAATAACACCCAGCAACTTCGTGCCGACGAAGCGCGCAGCGAAGAAATTCTGGGCCGCATTCCGGCCGGTCGCTGGGGTTTACCGTCAGACCTGATGGGGCCGGTCGTTTTCCTGTCGTCTCCGGCCTCTGACTATATTAATGGCTACACTATTGCCGTCGATGGCGGCTGGCTGGCGCGTTAATCCCGCCACAATTCAACTTGCGCAGTGGAGAAATCCGCTGCCACAACGAGGAAATCTCATGAAAATTGCATTGATGATGGAAAACAGTCAGGCCGCTAAAAACGCGATCATTTTGAAAGAACTGAACGCGGTGGCTTCTGAAAAAGAGTATCCGGTCTACAACGTCGGCATGTCTGACGAACAGGATCATCACCTGACCTACATCCATCTGGGCATCATGGCCAGCATTTTGCTCAACTCCAAAGCGGTCGATTTTGTGGTCGCAGGCTGCGGCACCGGACAGGGCGCGCTGATGTCCCTGAACATCCATCCGGGCGTGAACTGTGGTTACTGTATCGATCCGGCGGATGCTTTCCTGTTCGCGCAAATCAACAACGGTAACGCGCTGTCCCTGCCATTTGCCAAAGGTTTTGGCTGGGGTGCAGAGCTTAACGTTCGTTTCATCTTCGAGAAAGCTTTTACCGGCGAGAAAGGTCAGGGTTATCCGGCAGATCGTAAAGAACCTCAGGTGCGCAACGCCGGTATCCTGAATCAGGTAAAAGCCGCTGTTGTGAAAGAAAACTATCTGGATACGCTGCGGGCCATTGATCCGGAACTGGTGAAAACCGCCGTCACCGGTGAACGTTTCCAGAAGTGCTTCTTTGAAAACTGCCAGAACAAAGAGATCGAAAACTTCGTACGTGAAATCCTCGCGTAATTTCAGTTTCTTTCAGGCGATAAAAAACCGGTGCTCAGTGAGTACCGGTTTTTTATTAGCAGTCATCTAACCCTAAATATTTGGAGACGGCTCAAAAGTTGGCGGTTTAGAGGAAATCCTGGCGCTGCGGCGTAAAGGTATCTAACAACACGCCTTTTTCCAGACATACACACCCGTGCATTATGTACGGTTTTTTATACAGCGTATCGCCTGCTGAAACCTCGTGCGTTTCCTCGCCGATGGTGAATTTAAAACGCCCCGACAGCACGTAGGTCAGCTGTTCATGCACATGATTATGCATCGGGCCGATGGCTCCGGTTTCAAATGAGACTTCCACCGCCATCATCGTGCCGCCATGCGCCAGAACGCGACGGCCCACGCCGTCGCCCAGATCCTGGAGTGGAATATCTTTCTTATAAATAAACATCGTCGTTTAGTCCTTGCGTAATGAACTGAGCAGGCAAGCCGGGATTTCGGCCAGATACAGCGCCGGAAGCCCTTCGTGATCGGTAGTAAACAGCACATGACGATCGTCCGGCGAGAAAGAAGGGTGCGGATGCGTTACCTGACGATCGCCATCGAGCACTCGCCAGGAACTGTTATGTGCCGCAAGCGGTGCGTACCGGCGGGACACGGCATCAAAAATATACAGCCACGGGTCGTTATCAATCGTATGGCTGGCGGTATCCTGCACATCCACCGGCGTGCCGGATCCGTCGCCCACCAGCAACGATCCGGTTTCGTTACTCATCAGATGCGAACAGGCCGGCATCGTCATCAGGGAAATATCTTCCCCGGTTTGCGGATCAAACCGGCGGATATGGCGGTCGTGCTGGCCTTTCAGGTAGGACACGTACATCAGCGCCGATCCATCCGGCACCCAGAATTCATGGGTGCAGCTTTCACCTGGCGCATGTTCCTTCACCTTACGCACATTGCTGCCATCTTCGTTTACCAGCCACATGCGCGCATCGACCAGATCGTGCGGGCCTTCGTGGCAGAATGCGACGGTATTATCATCAAACGGACGATAAATCGGGTGACCCAGCCATTCGTTTCTCTCGTGGATGACACGGGATTTTCCGCTGAGCAAATCGACACCCAGCAGGCGGCAGTGCGGATTGCTGTGATAAAACGTCTGGAAAATGGACCAGTCGGTGAGCGGCGTCCAGTCCTTGCGGCTGATTTCAATGCCGACCAGACGGGTACATTCACTGTTTGCCACCCACGTTCCGTACCCCACCCACTCTTCAGGCACCCGATAAACTGTCCGCTCGCTGAAATCTTTCAGCGTGACGCATTGCAGGCTGCGCTCATTCTTCACGTAATACAGCGACTGATCGTCGGGTGAAAGAAAACCACCGAACGTGTTATCGCCTGCACCTTCCGTCAGCTGAACCGCTTTTTGTGTGGTGAGATCCAGCAGATAATAGTTGCGGTTACCGTCGAACTCCCCGGCGAAAAGCAACTTATTGCCATCACGCGTAAAACACTTTTGATAGAAATAATTGCGATGACACAGAACGTCGGGAGGCGTTAAACGCGTCACACGGGTACCGGTCTGAGGATCCTGAACGGTGTGGAAATTGAATTGAATCTGAGAACCTTTAGCCATGATTCACCCCATCAGTAGCATGAAATTAGCCGCTGTTCTGGCTTCCCTTTCATTAATTAAAATGCAGTTTCATTAATTTGAAAACACATTACCATCTGGCGGGGTGAAACGGGGGCAGGGGAAAACAAAAGTGTAAAGCTGATCACAAAATGGCCGCCTTTTGCCTCAGCGGAAAACCACTCTATAATGATATGGCTTGCTGAATAATTATTGATACCTGAAATAGTTAAAGGGTACGAACAAAAATATCTCACGCTGACACAGTGGAGTATTTTGGAAAAGGGATGTAAAAGATGAGATTAAGAAAGAAACGCGTTAAACCGATGCAAATCAATGACATTACTATCATTGACGACAAAAAACTGAAGAAAGCCATTACTGCCGCCGCGCTGGGCAACGCGATGGAATGGTTTGATTTCGGTGTGTATGGCTTTGTGGCCTTCGCTTTAGGTCAGGTGTTTTTCCCGGGTGCCGATCCCGGCATTCAGATGATTGCAGCACTGGCAACCTTCTCGGTTCCCTTCCTCGTCAGACCTCTGGGCGGTCTGTTCTTCGGCGCACTGGGCGACAAATTTGGCCGCCAGAAAGTGTTATCCGTCACCATTATCATCATGTCCGTCAGTACCTTCTGTATCGGTCTGATACCCGGCTATGCCACCATCGGCATATGGGCGCCAATATTGCTTTTACTGGCGAAACTGGCACAAGGCTTCTCCGTCGGCGGTGAATACACCGGGGCGGCGATTTTTGTTGCGGAATACTCTCCGGACAGAAAACGTGGCTTCCTCGGCAGCTGGCTTGATTTCGGTTCCATCGCCGGGTTTATTCTCGGTGCGGGCGTCGTGGTGTTGATCTCCAGTATCGTCGGTGACGCGAACTTCCTCGAGTGGGGCTGGCGTATTCCGTTCTTCATCGCCGCACCACTGGGCCTGATCGGGATTTACCTGCGCCATGCGCTGGAAGAAACCCCGACATTCCAGCAGCACGTGGATAAAATCGACAGCGACTCACGCAAAGATATTGCCGAGCCGCCGAAAGTCTCTTTCCGCGAAATCCTCACCAAACAGTGGAGACCGCTAATTATCTGCGTCGGCATGGTGATCGCCACCAACGTCACCTATTACATGTTGCTGACGTACATGCCAAGTTATCTGTCTCACAGCCTGCATTATTCTGAAGACCACGGCGTGTTGATTATCATCGCCATCATGGTCGGTATGCTGTTTGTGCAGCCGTTTATGGGGATGTTGAGCGACCGTTTCGGGCGCAAACCCTTCGTCATTATCGGCAGCATCGGCCTGTTCATTCTGGCAATTCCGTGCTTCATTCTGATTAACAGTGATGTGATCGGCCTGATTTTCCTCGGGTTACTCATTCTGGCGGTGCTGCTGAACTGCTTCATCGGCGTGATGGCTTCCACCTTACCGGCGATGTTCCCGACGCACATCCGTTACAGCGCGCTGGCCATTGCGTTTAACGTCTCCGTGCTGATTGCCGGCCTGACACCAACCATCGTGGCGTGGCTGGTGGAAGCGACCAACAACCTGTACATGCCTGCGTACTATCTGATGGTCATTTCCGTCATTGGCCTGGTGACCGGTATCTTCATGAAAGAAACCGCGAACCGTCCGCTGAAAGGCGCAACGCCAGCCGCGTCTGACCGCGCAGAAGCCCGTGAAATCCTTCAGGAGCATCACGACAATATCGAACATAAAATTGAAGATATTGATGCGCAGATTGCTGAACTCGAAGCCAAAAGAAAGAACCTGATCGCGCAGCATCCTGAAATCAACTGATTCAGCGCTGACGCAAAACACAAGCCGGTCACCTCCTGACCGGCTTTTTTTCGCCCTTTACCTCGCAGTTCTCTAATCCTGCTCCATACTTCATTTCCCGGTCATCTTTATGGAAATCCTGTATGCAGAATCCTACGTTGTTTCAGTTCTTCCACTGGTATTACCCTGATGGCGGCAAATTATGGCCTGAGGTTGCAGAAAAAGCTGCGTGGCTGGCCGAAATCGGGATCACTGCCGCCTGGCTTCCTCCGGCATATAAAGGCGGTTCCGGCGGATATTCAGTGGGTTATGACACTTACGACTTATTCGATTTGGGCGAGTTTGACCAGAAAGGCTCACGCGCCACCAAGTACGGCGACAAAGAGGGATTCCTGGCGGCTGTTCAGGCGCTGAAACACCATCAGCTTGGCGTCATTCTCGATGTGGTGCTCAACCATAAAATGGGCGCTGACGAAAAAGAGCGCGTGCAGGTTAACCGCGTCAATATGGATGACCGTGAAGATATCAGCGACGACATCATCGAAGCCGATGCCTGGACGCGATTCATCTTCGCCGCCCGAAACGGGCAGTATTCCAAGTTTGTCTGGGATTTCCACTGCTTCAGTGGCGTCGATCATATTGAAAACCCGGATGAAAACGGCATTTTCAAAATCATCAACGATTACACCGGCGGTGGCTGGAACGATCAGGTCGATGACGAATTTGGGAATTACGATTATCTGATGGGTGCCAACGTTGATTTCCGCAATAACGCGGTCAGCGAAGAGCTCAAATACTGGGGCCGCTGGATCATGGAACAAACCGGTTGCACGGGGTTCAGGCTGGACGCAGTGAAGCATATCCCGGCCTGGTTCTATAAAGAATGGATTGATCATATTCAGGCTGAATCCGAACAGCCGATGTATCTGGTGGCCGAATACTGGTCGTTCGACGTGCCCACGCTGCAAAATTACATCCATCAGGTGGAAGGCAAAACCATGCTGTTCGATGCGCCGTTGCAGCTGAATTTCCATCATGCCTCAAAGCAGGGCGCGGATTTCGATCTGACCACCATTTTTGACAACACGCTGGTCGCCGCCGACGCGTCACACGCGGTCACGCTGGTCGCCAACCACGACACGCAGCCGCTACAGTCGCTGGAAGCGCCGGTTGAGCCGTGGTTCAAACCGCTGGCTTATGCGTTAATCCTGCTGCGTGAACAGGGCGTGCCGATTGTGTTTTATCCGGATTTGATTGGCGCAAGTTACGAAGATGAAGGGGATGACGGCAATAATTACACCATCGAACTGCCTGCGATCCCGCAACTGGAAACGCTGATCAAAGCGCGCCAGACTTACGCGTGGGGCGTGCAGACCGATTATCTCGATCACCCTAACTGTATTGCCTTCAGCCGCAGCGGAACCGAAGAGCATCCGGGCTGCGTGGTGGTGATGTCAAACGGGGAAGGCGGAGAAAAGACCATCGAACTGGGCGACGGTTTCGCGCATAAGAAATGGCGCGATTTACTGGAACACCGCGAAGACATCATCGAAACCGATGAAAACGGTACGGGGCAGTTCTTCTGCGAAGCAGGGAGTGTCAGCGTCTGGGTTCTGGCGGAGTGAAAAGACAGGCTGGTGGAATGCCAGCCTGTTAGTTTTTCAGCGGATCCCCAAAGCAATCAAAAAGGCATACATCGCCAGCAGCAAAACAAATGACACAATGCCCACAATCCCTTCTGATTTTTTCATCAGCTGCCACGGGAACACCACCAGAATAATCATGGCGTTAAGCGGAACCTGATACCATTTCCAGGCCTTCGGCGCCATCATCCAGAGGACACAGAAACCGACAACGCTCATCACGCCGTAATCGGTTAGCAAAATTTGAAGATGGCCAGATTCTGGTTTGAAAGCATCGAAAAAGCCCAACAGCATTTTCACTAAAATCAGAAGGGCGAGCAGCGAAAGTCCGCCTTGCGCAACCTTCAGGCTCCGGGGCCGGTCACGCAGAACGCTTTCCAGAAAACTGTAGCCCTGCGTATAAACGCCGATAATCGCGATCAAAAGGATCCGGTCACGCCACTTGTCAGGGTCTTCGCGGGTCGCAAGCAATGTCAGTAAAAGCCAGAAACCAGCCAGAAATAGCGTGCCCCAGCTCATCGCTGTGCGTAATTCATCAAGCGCTTTCACCAGTTGCGAGTTTAATTGCGGCACGAGTGAAGGGTAATTCATCCTGATATGGCTGAGTTCCTCATAAAGGGGTTTCAGAAAATCAGGCATCCACCTTGCCCACCACGCAAGCGTGGCGCCTTCGACAGTGAGCAACCTCAGCCGTTGCCGATCCAGTGCGGATTTCTGATATTTATTTTGCAACTGAGCCAGGTAATACTTCGCGCCCGTATTTTCAATCTGACGATAAAGCGCGGCCAGACGATGCGCGGGTATGCCGCCCGGCTGATAATGGTCAATATCCCAGCCCATGACCCCTGAAACACGGATAAGCAGTGCCGAATACAATCCTTCGCGCTCACTCAGCTGTGCAGCCAGTTCCTGACTGAACACTTCCCGCAGACGCAGATTTTGCAAAAGCTCACCGGATAGCACGGATTTGAGCAGGTTCAGGCCTTCGGTTTCATCTTCCATCATGACATCGATGATTGCAGTCACCTGCCTTAATGCCTCTAACTCCTGCTCCAGCGCATTACCGATACCCGACGTGAGCTCTTTTAAAGGTTCAATGTGAACCGGCATCCGTAAAGTGAAAGAGGGAGATTCATTCAGAATTTCCGTGACAACGTCACTCTTCGAAGGACGGTCCACGTAACCCTTCGCCTGCTCAAACGCCTCCCTCAGCCGCTGATAGCCTTCCGGATCCTGATCTGGCCGCGTCGTTTTCAGTTTCCGGGCGTAAGCGCGCTTGATGATGCTCATATCGTCAGTAGGTTCGATGTCTAAGACTGACCAGATGTATGGGTTGTTCATGCCACCGCCCAGGTCACGAGCCACGAATAAAGGAATAACATCACGGCACAAATGACGATGCGCCATATCACGCCAGTTTTTTTTGCCTGCTGCCATGGAAATGAGACAAATGCGGTCAGGCTATTGCTGATAAGGTTGTACCAGCGCCAGTATCGCGGACAAATTGCCCATATGAGGAAAAGTACGAAAGCGGCAAGCATGCCAAAAAGTGCCGGACCACGTCCCGGGTCGTCGTACATGAAATGCAGTTGCCCATACAAGCCGCTGAAAATTTTAGCAAACACACCCAAGATGAGTAGCGAAAGCAGAGTTTCGAATATCGCCACAATGTTCTGCGAATGCCTGAACTTACGCTGTAGCTCGCTTTTACCCCACGTACAGATAAGTAGAACGGAAATAATAATCGACAAATCGCGCAGCGGATGTTCGTCATGGCGAATTCCAATAGCGATCACCATTCCCCAGAACACGATAAAAAAAGCTGTACTCCAGTCCAAAGCTAAACGCAGCCCGGATAACGTTTTGAGCAACTGCGGATTAACCCGCTCCAGCAATACAGGATGGTACGTGCTGATTTCTTCTACCGTCTTACGTAGCTGGCCGACATAACCCGGAATTAACCTCGCCATGAATGACAGCTTTTTGCCCTCAACGCTTAGCAACTGAAATCGTTCATGTTCCTGCGGGGACTTCTCAGATTCATTTACGAGGGAATCCCAGTATTGTGAAGCCTCTGTGTTTTCAGTCTGCGTGTAAATCGCCCATAACTGGTCCGCGGAAATCCCTTCAGGTCTGAAATTTTCGATTTCCCATCCCATCATGGCGGCCACGTTGATCAGCACAGAACGGGTAACACCTTCACGTTTGCCCAATTCCTCTGCCAGAAAATGGCTGAACAACTCGCGGGCGTGAATATTTTCCAGAGGACCTTCAGACAAACAGGTGTACAGCCTTTCAAAACCGGCGGTGGCATCGGCAAGCAGCAATGTCACCATTTCATCAACCTGATTGAGGATCTGCTGTTGCGAAAACGGCGCACTGTATTCAGGCTCCGTCAGCTCTGAAAAAGCACGATCTTGTTCAGCATGTAAACCGCGGACATTGGGAATCGCCGTCGCCTGCTCGAACGCCTCCCTCAGCTGCTGATAGCCTTCCGGATCCTGATCTGGACGTGTGCTTTTCAGTTTCCGGGCATACGCGCGCTTGATAACGCTCAGATCGTCAGTAGGTTCGATGTCTAAGACTGACCAGATGCTCATCCGTTTACTCCCATTCCCTGCGCAGATACGCGATCAGTCCCTCGATTTCCTTGCGGGCTTCAGCGATTTGCCGGGCATCCTGCGTGTCCAGCACGCTTTCGAAACGGTAAAGATGATCGGCGATATATTGACGTTGCTCTCCGAGACTTTGTTCGTAAAACGCATTGGCTTCGGCGACCAGCTGGCGGTTAACCAGTTGCTCACGCGGGTGCTGTTTGATGTTTTCCAGTTTCATCAGGCTGGCGGAGATTTGTTCCGGCGTGAGCGAGCCGGGGGATTTTTCGATCACCAGTTTTTGCATCTCACCGCTATGATCGATTTTGCATTCCACTTCAAGAATGCCGTCCAGCGTATAGGTAAAACGCACGTCGGCGGTGATTTCACCGGCAGGGCGTGGCGGCACATCCAGCGATAAGGAACCGAGCAGAATATTGTCGGAAACACGGCGGCCTTCACCCTGATAAATCGAAAATTCGAGCATTTTTTGCTGGTCGGTGATCGTACGGACGGATTCCACCCGGCTCACCGGTACAAAGCTATTGCGTTCGATCAACGGCATAAAATGCCCCGTCTCATAGCCTTCGCCTTTACGGCGCGCAATCTCAATACCGAGCGTGAAGGGCATCACGTCAGTCAGCACGATATCGTCAAGTGCCTGATCCTGCATCGCCAGCCCGGCCTGAATTCCCGCACCCAGCGCAACCGCTTCATCGGGCTGAAGATCGCAACGCGGGAAACGGCCAAACAAACGCGCGACAGCCTGTCGCACCAGTGGCATCCGCGTCGCGCCGCCCACCAGCACAATATGATCCACCTGATCGGCGGAAAACTTCGCATCACGCAGCGCCTGAATCACCGGCTTTTTCATCCGTTCCAGCGCACTTTCACAGCATTGCGCCAGAATCTCCGTCGTGATTGTCCAGCTCAGCGTTTCGCCTTCTTGCTGATAACTGACGGACGTACTGTCCTGCGTCGTCAGCTGGCGCTTTGCCCGCTCCGCCAATGTGACGAGCCGGCCGTGTAAACCGGTGTCTTCCTGCTCGAGTTGCGGGAATTGCGCCAGCATCCAGCTGACCAGGCTGCGCGTAAAGTCATCGCCACCCAGAAATACATCGCCGCTGCTGGCGCGCACTTCAATGACGCCTTCGAACATATCGATGATCGAGACATCAAAAGTGCCGCCGCCCAGATCGAACACCAGAAACTTCTGCTCCTGCTGATTCGCCAGCCCGTAAGCCAGCGATGCAGCGGTCGGTTCGTTGAGCAAGCGTTCGACGTGTAAACCCGCCAGCTCACCGGCGGTTTTCACGGCTTTACGCTGAATGTCATTGAAATAGGCGGGAACGGTAATGATGGCGCGTTCGACTTTACAACCGCAGTGTTGCTCGGCGTCGGCTTTCAGGCTGCGCAACAACAGGGCGGAAAGCTCTTCTGCACGAAAAGACTGATGTCCGAGCCGGAAATGATGGTCGGTGCCCATGAAACGTTTAAAACTGGAGAGGGTCAGACCGGGGTGAGTAAACAGGCGGGCGTGAGCGGGTGCGCCGACAAGAATGTGCCCGTTATCATCGAGCCCGATAACCGAAGGCGTGAGATTGTGCCCGTAGGCGTTCGGTATCAGAACGGCCTGACCGTCCTGCCAGATGGAAACCGCGCTGTTTGACGTGCCTAAATCTATCCCTATCAACATCCGTATTGCTCCCGAAAATGAACTGAGAATGGCCGAAAGAAGCGTCTGACGACGAAACGTCTCTATCGGCCAAATTTACAGAATACTTAAGGGATTTTGTAGTCCGGGTTAAGCGATGGTCACTTTCTTATCCAGATACACATCCTGCACCGCATTGATTAACGCCACGCCATCTTTCATGGATTTCTTGAACGCTTTACGCCCCAGAATCAGCCCCATTCCGCCCGCGCGTTTGTTAATCACCGTCGTACGTACCGACTCCTGAATATCGTTTTCGCCTGCCGCACCGCCGGAGTTAATCAAACCGGCGCGCCCCATGTAGCAGTTCGCCAGCTGATAACGCACCAGATCGATAGGGTGATCGGTGGTGAGTTTGGAATAGACGCGCGCGTCGGTATAACCAAACTTCACGGCGTTGTAGCCGCCGTTATTTTCGGCCATCTTTTGCTTCACGATATCTGCGCCAATGGTGGCCGCAAGGTGGTTCGCCTGACCGCTCAAATCCGCGCTGGAGTGATAATCCACGCCGTCGTTAACAAACGCCGGATTGCGCAGATACGCCCACAACACCGTGACCATGCCCAGCTCATGCGCCCGTTCGAACGCGGCGGAGATCTCCTCAATCTGACGGCGGGATTGTTCTGAACCGAAATAAATGGTTGCACCGACGGCCTGCGCACCCAGTTCAAACGCCTGATCCACGCTGGCGTACAGCGTCTGATCGTACTGGGTCGGATAACTGAGCGTTTCATTGTGGTTCAGTTTGACCAGGAACGGGATTTTGTGGGCATAGCGGCGGGACACGGAAGCCAGCACGCCGTAAGTCGAGGCCACACAGTTGCAACCGGCTTCCAGTGCCAGTTCGACAATATTCTTCGGGTCAAAATAGAGCGGGTTTGCCGCAAATGATGCGCCTGCGGAATGCTCGACGCCCTGATCGACTGGCAGAATCGACAGATAACCGGTTCCCGCCAGACGGCCGGTGTTATACAGATTTTGCATCGCAGCCAGCACGCGCGGCGAGCGGTTATTATCAATCATTACGCGATCGACAAAATCAGCCCCCGGAAGATTAAGCTGCTCAGCAGTAATTGTGGAACAACGATGTTGCAACAGGGAATCGGCTTCTTTACCTAAAACCTTAGAGATATCAGTCATAACGAACTCCGTCTCGGGCTCTGAACAGGGTTCAGAGCGATGAATGAACCTGCCTTACAGTAGACAAAGTAGACTAACGTTTTGATTCCGGCCAACTTGCACATTAGATGCTGAAGGCTGAAGCAAGCCCCCACATACAAAAAAGTAATAAATCGATTTCGTTTTTCTGGCGCGTGCCAAAGAAACGTTTCGCTGAACGCGCTATCGTATGCGCTTCACTGATTGCGGATGTCGGGCATGTACGAGTTCAATTTAGTTTTACTGCTGTTACAGCAGATGTGTGTGTTTCTGGTTATCGCCTGGCTGATGAGTAAAACCCGCCTTTTTATCCCACTGATGCAGGTCACCGTCCGTCTGCCTCACAAGCTGCTTTGTTACATCACGTTCTCCGTATTCTGCATTATGGGCACCTATTTCGGCCTGCACATTGAAGATTCCATTGCCAACACGCGTGCGATTGGCGCGGTGATGGGGGGGCTGCTGGGCGGTCCGGTTGTCGGCGGACTGGTCGGGCTGACCGGGGGGTTACATCGTTACTCGATGGGCGGCATGACGGCACTCAGTTGCATGGTATCCACCATTACCGAAGGGCTGCTCGGTGGTTTGCTGCACAGCATTCTGATCCGTCGCGGGCGCACCGATATGCTGTTCAATCCGCTGACCGCTGGCGCAATTACGTTCGTGGCTGAAACGGTGCAGATGCTGATTATCCTGCTGATTGCCCGGCCGTTTCACGACGCACTGCATCTGGTCAGTAATATTGCCGCGCCGATGATGGTGACTAACACGCTGGGCGCGGCGATGTTTATGCGCATCCTGCTGGATAAACGCGCGATGTTTGAAAAATACACGTCGGCGTTTTCCGCCACCGCGCTGAGGGTAGCGGCATCGACGGAAGGGATATTGCGGCAGGGATTTAACGAAGAAAACAGCATGAGAGTGGCGCAGGTTCTGCATCAGGAACTGGATATCAGCGCCGTCGCCATTACCGATTGTGAGAAACTGCTGGCGTTTACCGGCGTGGGCGATGACCACCATTTGCCCGGTAAACCGATATCTTCCGCCTATACCTGGCGCGCGATTGAAAAGGACGAAGTAGTGTACGCCGACGGCAACGAATTGCCTTACCGCTGCTCGCTGCACCCGAACTGCAAACTGGGCTCGACGCTGGTGATCCCGCTGCGGGGCGAAAATCAGCGGGTGATCGGCACCATCAAATTGTACGAAGCACGCAACCGGCTGTTCAGCTCGATCAACCGTACGCTGGGCGAAGGCATTGCGCAGTTGCTGTCGGCGCAAATTCTGGCGGGGAAATACGAGCAACAAAAAGCGCTGCTCGCACAGTCGGAAATCAAACTGCTGCACGCACAGGTGAACCCACATTTCCTGTTCAACGCGCTCAACACGCTGATGGCGGTGATCCGTAACGACAGCGATAAAGCCGGGCAACTGGTGCAGTATCTCTCGACGTTCTTTCGCAAAAACCTCAAACGTCCTTCAGAAATTGTCACTCTTGCCAACGAAATCGAGCACGTGAATGCCTATCTGCAAATCGAACTGGCGCGTTTTCCCTCGCGGCTGAACGTCGAACTTCAGGTGCCGGACCAGCTCTCGGCTCAGAATCTGCCTGCATTTACTCTGCAACCGATTGTGGAAAACGCCATTAAGCACGGCACGTCTCAATTGCTCGGCAACGGTATAATTACCATCCGCGCCCGTCGTGACGGGCAAAACGTCGTTGTTGAGGTCGAGGACAACGCCGGTTTATATCAGCCGCGCACCGAAAGCAACGGGCTGGGCATGAGTCTGGTGGACAGACGCCTGCGCGCCCGCTTTGGCGATGACTATGGGATCGCCGTCAGCTGCGAACCGGATCTTTTCACCCGCGTTACGTTGCGCCTGCCGATCGAGGAACCCGCATGTTGAAAGTGATGATTGTTGATGATGAGCCGCTGGCACGCGAGAACCTGCGGATTCAGCTTCGGGACGAAGGCGATATCGAGATCATCGGCGAATGCGCCAACGCCATTGAAGCCATCGGCGCGGTGCATAAATTGCGTCCGGACGTCCTGTTTCTGGACATTCAGATGCCGCGCATCAGCGGGCTGGAAATGGCCGGAATGCTCGACCACCGGCATCGTCCGCATATTGTTTTTCTTACCGCGTTTGATGAATACGCGGTGCAGGCGTTTGAAGAGTGCGCGTTTGATTACCTGCTGAAACCGATTGAGCCGCCACGTTTACAGAAAACGCTGGCACGGTTGCGGCAGGAACGTCAGGTGCAGGAAATCTCGCAACTGCCGGAAAGCCAGCAGTCGCTGAAATTCATTCCGTGCAGCGGCCACAGCCGGATCTGGCTGTTGCAGATGGAAGAGGTGGCGTTTGTCAGCAGCCGGATGAGCGGCGTTTACGTGACCAGTCAGGACGGCAAGGAAGGGTTTACGGAACTGACGCTGCGCACGCTGGAAAGCCGCACGCCCTTGTTACGTTGTCACCGGCAATATCTGGTGAATATGGATTATCTTAAAGAGATCCGCCTGGAAGATAACAATCAGGCGGAGCTGTTATTGCGCGACGGCCAGACCGTACCGGTCAGCCGCCGCTATCTGAAAACACTGAAAGAAGCCGTCGGGCTTTAGGTGTCAGGGCGGGCGGTTCAGACGGGTCTCAGCCCGTCAAATGCCTGACGAATTTCGGCTTCCGGTAATGCCACGCCGATAAACACCAGCTGGCTGACCGGCGTTTCGTCCGGTTCCCACGTGCGGTCCCAGTCGGCGCTGTACAGCCGCTGAACGCCCTGAAACAGCAGGCGGCACGGCTGATCCTCAATCCACAACATCCCTTTATAGCGCAGAAGGCTGTCTGCAAAACCGGAAAGTAAACCTTCCATCACGCCGGATACCGCCTGCAACGCCACCGGATAATCCAGTTCCACCACGATGGATGAAATCGTATTTTCCTGCCGGTTCACAATGCGGCGGAAAACCGGCTTTGAGACCACCACGTTTTCTTCCAGCATAAAACCACGCGTGTCGAACAACAGCGCCAGATCGATATCGCCGTTCACCACCGGATACACCGGTGCGCGGGCATTAATCCGCTGAAGCCGCGCAATCAGCTCGCTGCTGTCACCGGCCACATCGGTTTTCGTCAGCAAAATCCGGTCAGCATAACCAATCTGCGACTGCGCCAGCGGGAACTGATCCAGCTGTTGTTGCGCGTGAACCGCGTCCACCAGCGTGATGACTCCGTCGAGAAGATAGCGTTCGCAGATAATTTCATGGGCGAAAAACGCCTGCAAAATCGGCCCCGGATCCGCCATGCCGGTGCATTCAATCACCAGCCGGTCGAACTGCACGTCGCCTCCATCCAGACCGTCGAGCAAATCCAGCAACGCGTCTTCCAGTTCGTTCGAGCGGCTGCAACAGATACACCCGTTGGTCAGCGTGGTAATCCGCGTCGCGCGATCGCCAATCAGCTGGCTGTCGATCGCCACTTCGCCAAACTCATTTTCAATGACTGCAATTTTGTAATCGTGCTGCTGATGCAGCATCTGGCGCAGCAGGGTAGTTTTGCCTGCGCCGAGAAAACCGGTTAAAACCGTGACCGCAATGGGTGTCATAACGTCATTCCTGTTAACAACAGCGCATCCCGCCTTTGCCGTCGCCGCCGTAGCGGGCCTGCTGGCGTTCGCGGAAAAATTCTTTGTAAGTCATCATCGGTTTATCCGGATGATTGGTCTGCATGTGCAGCACGTAGGTATCGTAATCCGGGATCCCCACCAGCATGCGCGCCGCCTGACCGAGGTATTTCTTCGCCGCGCCTAAATTATCGAACACAAGCCGCTCCTTTGAGAGTATTGGCCGCCATGCTATATGCGGGAAAGCCCCGCGAGTGCGGGGCAGTAACACAACATCATCAGTGGCTGGAGAGTTTAATACCTTCCTCCGGCACCGGCACATACGGCGTTTCTTTATCGGTACGCTGATCGGTTTTACGCGCCTGCAACCATGCCCTGAAGCCGTAGAAAATAATACTGTACACCACAATCAGGAACAGAATACTCAGCCCGGCGTTGGTGTAGTTGTTGATCACAATATGGTTCATGTTGCTGATTTGCTGTTCAGTCAGGTCCGCGCCGCCAGCGGCGATACGGGCTTTATACTGGCTGGCCATGAAGAAGAAGCCTTCCATCTGCGGATTGGTGCTGAACAGTTTCAGACCCAGCGCCCAGGTGGTGCAGATCAGCAGCCAGACCGCAGGCAGCACGGTGACCCAGATGTATTTAGTGCGTTTCATTTTGATCAGCACCACAGTTGCCAGCACCAGGGCGACAGCCGCCAGCATCTGGTTGGAGATCCCGAACAGCGGCCACAAGCTTTTCACGCCGCCCAGCGGATCGACCACACCCTGATACAACAGATATCCCCACAGGCCCACGCAACCGGCAGTACCCACAATCCCGGCCACCAGTGAATCAGTTTTTTTCAGGAACGGAATAAAGTTGCCGAGCAAATCCTGCAACATAAAGCGTCCGGAACGCGTACCGGCGTCCAGCGCAGTCAGGATGAACAGCGCTTCGAACAGGATCCCGAAGTGATACCAGAAGCCCATATCGGCAAACGGTACAATCTTGTTGAAGACGTGTGCGATACCTACCGCCAGCGTCGGTGCGCCACCCGCGCGGTTCAGCACGGAAGGTTCGCCAATATCTTTAGCGGTTTGCAGAATTTGTTCCGGAGTGATCACAAAGCCCCAGGAACTCACCGTGGCCGCCGCGTGCGCCGTCACATCTTTCAGTTGTGCCAAAATCATCGGCGCATTATCGCCGCCCAGCTCATGCAGGTTTGGCATCACAATGCCCAGACCGGCTGGCGGGGTGTTCATCGCAAAGTACAAACCCGGTTCGATGATGGAAGCCGCAACCAGTGCCATCACCGCCACGAAAGATTCCATCAGCATTGCGCCGTAACCGATAAACCGCGCGTCAGTTTCACAGGCCAGCAGTTTTGGCGTGGTGCCGGAAGCAATCAGCGCATGGAAACCGGACACCGCACCACAGGCAATGGTGATAAACAGGAACGGGAACAGCGCGCCTTTCCACAGCGGACCCGTGCCGTCAATGTACTGCGTAATCGCAGGCATTTTCAGTTCCGGATTCAGGATCACAATCCCGATCGCCAGCCCGACGATCACGCCGATTTTCAGGAATGTCGCCAGATAATCGCGCGGCGCCAGAATCAGCCAGACCGGCAGCAGCGCGGAAATAAACGCATAGCCAATCAGGGTAAAGGTGATGGTGGTGTCTTTAAACGTCAGCGCCGGGCCCCAGTACGGGTCATGGGCAATCACGCCGCCAAACCAGATGGAAGCTATCAGCAAAATCACGCCAATCACCGAGATTTCACCCACGCGTCCAGGCCGGATAAAGCGCATGTAAATGCCCATAAACAGCGCGATGGGCACCGTCGAACAGACCGTAAACACGCCCCACGGGCTTTCCGCCAGCGCTTTCACCACAATCAGCGCCAGCACCGCCAGAATAATAATCATGATCAGGAAACAGCCGAACAGGGCGATGGTGCCCGGCACCGGCCCCATTTCCTCTTTGATCATTTCGCCGAGCGACGCCCCGTTACGGCGCGAGGAGATAAACAGAACCATGAAATCCTGTACAGCTCCTGCCAGCACCACGCCCGCCAGCAGCCACAGCACGCCGGGCAGGTAGCCCATTTGCGCCGCCAGAACCGGCCCGACAAGAGGACCTGCGCCCGCAATGGCCGCAAAGTGGTGGCCGAACAGCACGTTGCGGTGCGTCGGCACATAGTTCAGCCCGTCGTTATTAAGTACCGCGGGCGTTGAACGCGTCGGGTCGAGCTTCATCACTTTTTGCGCGATGTAAAGGCTGTAATAGCGGTAGGCCACCAGATAGACCGAAACCGATGCCACCACAATCCACAGCGCACTGATATGTTCACCTCGCCGTAAGGCAACGACTGCCAGACAGCAAGCACCGATGATTCCCAGAATCATCCAGGGTATATGCTTGAATATTGATTTTGTATTCATAGGAAACCTGGTTGTCAGAATAGCCAACAAATGCCCCTCACGGATTTTGAGAGGAGCTTTTATAAGAGAAGGGCACTATTTTTTTGCCAGACACAGGATGGCGAATTTCACCGCCAAACGGGGGAAAGAGTGGTTAAGCGGTTGTATGGGGAGCTAAGCGGTTACTGGAGGCGGTAAGCGGTTTTGATGTCGCGCTAACCCACTGAATTTTGTGATTTAGATCTCACTGCAAACCCGCGTCACAGAGGCGTTTTGCCCCTGTGACGGGTTATTTTCAGGCCGGAACGGCTAATTTTCCGAGCAGGCGTTCCAACTGTTCGCGTTGAGGCGCAGGAATTTCACCGCCCGCGGCATAACCGGCGTTACGCATGATGCTTTCCTGCAATCCGACCAGCCAGTCGTAAATGTAAAACGCGGTCGAATTGGTGGGCGTTGCGGAGAGTCTGGTCAGCCTGCGGGAAGATTTCCAGCTGACGACGTTTTTCTGCGGCTTGGCGAAAATCTTATTGCCCTTATTGATGCGGCTTTCCGGGCGTTCGGCTTCGCTGAGTTTTTCATAGCCGAGCCACGCAACAAAATCACCGAGCACGGTCAGCGCGCGGGAAACCTGCCGGTCGGCGTGATGTTCATGTTCACGCGCACCGGCAGGCAAGGTTCCGCCCAGTGACTGCACCAGCGCCTCCCCCATATTCAGCCGGAAACTGGCGGTGATCAGCTCTTCCATCAGCAACTCTACGGTCGGTTTCGCCACACCAAGCAGAGCGATCAGCGGTTCATTTTCCGGTAAACCGCGCAGATGGTTTATCCAGTAACGCTGCACCTGACGCGCAAACGCCGCGCCGTCATCCTGTTTTTCCTGCCACGGCTGCACATCCTGTTGCTCGGCAAACAAATCAATGTCTATGCCGATACCAAAGCTTTCGGCGGCAGTCTGATCCTGCGGGTCGGTTCCGGCGTCCTGCCCGGAAATTTCGTGATAAATCCTGTGCAGCTCATCGCGGCCGGGCAGCAGTTTTTCCAGCAATTCGCCGTGGACGCCGGTGCGCGTCTGTAAGGCTTTAATCACGGTCTGAACGGTATGCTGCTTTTTCGCCGGGTCAGCCACTTCGCCTTTCTGGAACCAGCGCCCCAGCAGGTTATCCGCCAGCTCGCGGTAAAGTTCGTCACGCAGTTCTTCGAGACGGTTCAGCCGGATTTCCGGGCGAATTTCCGCTACCAGATAATCGGCCATACGTTGCAGGCCGCGCTCGTCCATCGCCAGCAATGCGCCCCAGGCATCGCCCGGATTACCGACATGACGCTGCACGGCTTCATCGAAATGCACCGATTCAGTCATGCGGCGGTCAAACGGCGTCAGCACCCAGACCAGCCCCGGCTTGCGGCGGCCGCGAACCTGGGTGTTTTCGCCCTGCATTTCTTTGACCCAGTATTCCAGCGTGCGGCCAACGGCAACCACGTCTTCACGTTTATCCGCGGCGGTACACACCATCAGCATATTCATTTCGTGGCGGTCGGTATAACGCTCGGGCAGATAGGCCATTTTGGCGCGGAACAGGGCGTCTTTTTCATCGTCTGTACCGTCTTCTGCCCGCACGCTCTGCGCCGGTAAATCCAGCAGGTCGGTCTGTTCGAACAGCACTTCGCGCGGCGGCGAAAGCAGCGGAATTTGCACTTCGGAGGCCAGCAGCGCTAGTTCAGCCAGTGACAACGTCACCGGTGAACCGGTTTCTTCACCAAACTGCGGGCAGACCGGCACCTGAATATCCCAGGTCGGCGACGGGCTGAAGATCCCGTCCGCAGGCTGCATCGCGTCATCCACCAGAATGCTCAGCGGTGCCAGCAGACTTTGCGCACTGCCGAGATGTTGCAGCGTATGGGCGTAATGACGGTAAGCAGCGGTTAATGCGGGCGTATTGCCCCACAGCAAAGAGAACAGGCGTGCGCGGTCGTCAACGTTCAGATACGGCGCAAGCTTCACGGCCACCGGCCAGTAATGCGCGTTGAGATGACGGAAACGGCGGGCGTCGAGACGGATCATCGAATCCCATAACCCCATCATTTGCTCGCTGGTAAAGCCTTCTACCGGCTCTGGCTGGCGGTGCATCATCAGCTTATTGAGATGCTCGGTGATCTGCTGCGTATCGGGAACGTGATAGCTGGCGTCCGGCTCGAACGCGCGGATCACGATGCGCGCCAGGTCGGCTTCACTGAGAAGCAACATGCGCACCGGAAAAGCGCGGTCTCTCACATCCACCTGGCGCGTAAAGCGGGTCGCCAGACGGGCGGCGCGGTTGCCCGGATTAATCTGCGTCAGATAATCAAGCGTCACGCCGCCGAGGCGGGTTTCAAGACGGCCATAGTTTCCGGCCGCCAGAGAACAAATCAGATAGGATTTCCCGGCCTGAGAATGCCCGAAGAAACCCAGCGCAGGTGGCAGTTCGCACGCCAGAGCCAGACGCTGCGCTTTATCGCGGCAACGTTTGAGTTGCAGCCGCAAACGGTCGGCTTCCAGATCCAGACGCGGTGCCTGTTCACGGGTGGTGTCCACCCACTCCAGCGCGTCGCCCATTGTGGCGGCAGCGGCCGCAAACTGACGCTGTAATTCGTTGGTGGTCAGCGCCGGTGCCGGGGTTGAAACTGTCATGCTTGTTGTCATGAGACGAATACGCTCCCACTGTCGATCCAGTAATGGCTTTCGCCCAGTGTGTTCAGCCTGAGCCGCAGGTGATGAGATGGCACTTTGGTGCCGTTATCCAGCACCGCGCTGGCGATGTCGAAAAATTCCGGTGTCGGGTGATCTTCGCCTTTTTTAACGGCCAGTTTTACGCGCAGCACGCTGTCGCCAGCCACTTTACGTGCCAGTTCCGGCTCCGCAATCGACAAGGTATACAGCGGCGACGCAGGCCAGCGGTCATTTTCCAGCTGACGGAAACCGAGACAAATCGCGCCACGGATACGGAAACTGGCGGCGCTGTCGAGCTTGTAATCATGCGCATCCAGATCGATATCGCTGTAGCAAACATTGTCGTCGCTCAGAACCTGATTACCGTCGAGCATGCCGAGATAACGCACCGTGGAATACGGCTGGAAATCACCGGCCTTGAAATAGAAGCCCGGTAGCCGTAAATCCAGTGCCAGCAGGCACAGCATCGCACCTACCGCCGCCGTCGATTTCGGGTTATCAATGCGCCCCTGTTTGTTAAACGGATACCAGCCGCTGGTGTGATAACCGTCAAGCGAAAGCATGCGGTTAATCGGTAACGGCTGGAGATGGCGGAACAGCGCCTGAATACCGGGGAAGCGCGAAGGGCGGCCGGTCAGCAACAGCACGTCGCAATCGTGCAGCGACACCACTTCACAGAGAGAACGCAGATTCTGCGTGATGCTCATGCGGTTAGATAAGAATTCGTTGTGCAGTTTGCTGAGTTTAAGCACCAGCGGAGCCTGTAAAATATCGAAAACGGCGGAACCGGCAGGCAGCACGCGTTGAATTTCGCTGTGCAGATAATCCAGCACTTTTTGCGTCGGATGTTGCCCCAGCAGTTCGCCAAACGGCGCATCGATTTCGGCGTGCGTATCCAGCGGGTCAAAACGTTCGTAAACTTCCAGCACGGCATGAGCCAGCGGGATGAAAATTTGCAGCGTACTTTGCTGACGCAGCGTCGCGTGCCCGTCCATGCGGCCTTCACTGCCAAACAGGCGCGTCATCAGGCTGTCCGGATTCGCCAGCCCGGCTTTCTTCAGCGCGGCATGCAGCGCAGGTAAAATATAAAGCTGGATCACATCGAGCAGAATATCGTCGCCCGCGACTTTAAATCCCTCGCGGAACAACAGGCGCGGGGTGATTTTAACGTTATTTCCCATACCGTCGTCGAGCCAGTATTGGGTAATCGCCAGATCGGTGGTGCCGCCGCCAATATCAATCGACGCGATGCGCAGGGTTTTACCCACCGGTTCATCGTCGGCCAGTTCCCGGTCCGGACGCGCCATGCTGGCAAAGAATTCGCCGGTATGACCGCCGAAGTTCACCTGCGTTTCGTTGTACAGATACACCATCTGGCCGCAGGTCGCTTCGTCCCATTCCATCTGCACATCGGGCACCGGCATGCGGCTTTTGGCTTTATCGGTTTGATTTTTAAAACCGTCATCCGACGGATGCCAGCCCATAGATTTCCAGACCAGACCAATCGCTTCCTGCATTCTGCGGCGGAAAATTTCGCGCTCAGGTTTCGGCATTGCCGACGGCAGCGTCAGAATAATATTGCGGATCTGGCGGGGCGCGGACGAGCGCAGCATGCGGATGCGCTGCGCCGGACTGTTGATTTGCATCATCGCCTGCGCCAGCAGTTCGGACAGCATCAGCGTCATCACCGAGCTGCGGCTGTAATGAGCAGAAAACACCGGCAGGCGATCTTCCGGCGGCAGGTCAGACAGCGGCTGACCTTCGTCATTGATGAGGAACGTCAGCGGCATTGCCGCCGCCACCGGCTCCTGCACCGTACCGTGGCCGCCCTGGCTGAAACGCCAGCCCGGCGTGTAACTGTCTTCATCCCACAAATAACGTCGCGGACTGGAAATTCCGGTCGATCCTTCCGTGCCTTCGCGCAGCAGCGCCAGACGGCTGGCTTCACGCCCGGCACGCAGAATTGATGGCCAGATAAACGCATCGTCACGGCCGCTTTCAACGGAAAAGTTCGGTTTACCAAAGCGCGCCTGAGCAAATTCCACACGGCTTTCAAACAGCTCGTTATAGAGAAAATGCGGCTGTGAGAGGTCACGCAGTTGCAGTTCGCTGGTCTGTTTCAGTCCGTCGGTTTCGCCAACATGGTCTTCAACCAGAATGCCGCAGGTGTGCGAGTTACCGACGTCGAGGATAAGATCCACGTTGATCGCCGGTTCCTGAAGCGTCGCGCCGTTGATCTTCAGCTCCGGAATACTCAGCTGGCTGCCGAGCATTTCCAGCAGGTTCAGATAGTGCGCCTGATATTCAAATTCGCGCAGCGCCACTTTGATATTGCGCGCCTCACGGTCTTCGCGCAGTGCCGCCTGCTCGGTAAAGACTTCACGCAGCCAGCCGTCTACCCAGGTCTGGTCAAGAAACTCGGGCAACTCTTCGTTGTGCCACGCCAGCGCAAAGTTAATGCCGTTTTTCACGTCGTCCGGCGTCGGAGCCAGCAGCGCCTGTTCTTCATCGCCTTCGGTCACGCGGGTATCAAACGCCACCACCACGCGGTGCGTACTGCCATCGGCTTCCGGCGTATCGAGCGCGCGGATTTGCACACGCGCCCAGTTATCCGGGCCCGCCATAAAAGTGCGCGGAGGATTAAAACGCAGGAACGGCAACGGCAGCCAGATCTGATCGAGCAATTTGAGCGACTGTTCCAGCGGGAAACTGAATTCAGGCCGCACCACTTCTGGTGCACCGCCGTCCACGCCGGGTAAGAAATGACGGCCATTTTGCGGGTTGAAATCCAGGCGCAGCAGCGGGCCGTTGGCGCTTTTGCGCACGAATTTAGCAGGCAGCGCATCATCCCACACCGGTTTGAGCGCGAAGTCGAGAAACTGAATACCGCTGTCCTGAATCAGGGTCACGGCTTGCTTAAAAATGGTCTGTTTAAAATCTGTAATGGTTGCCAGCATGCTGTTATTTACCTTCGCGCTTCATGGTAATTGGGTAAACCGTGTCACCGTTGTAACGCCCCTGACACACCGCCGCGCCCGTGGCGCCCTGAGTACAGCTGATTTCCGGCATCTGATAACGGGAACCGTCGCTGCATTTCGCTCTGTAGCGGCTGTTGATCACCAGCTTGCCCGACTGCATCAGGCCTGCGCCCGTCTCAGCGTGACAAGTCACACCCGCGCCGTAGGTGATTTTCACCGTTCCCTGACCTTGTTTAATCTGATAACGCAGCACCGGCGGTTTGCCTGTCACCGGATCTTTAATATCGACGATGGCGGTCCAGTTACCGTTGAGGAATTTGGTTGAACCGATTTTTACGGCGTCCGCTGGCAGCACCAGCGAGTTTTTGCTGACCGGTGCAGGCGCTGGCTCAGCAACGACCGGGTTCTTCTCGGCTTCTGCCACCGGTTCAGGCGCAGGAACAACCACCGCAGCCTGAGCCACCGGCAGGGCGGCCGGAGCCGGTTTCGCAACCTCCGGTTCCGGCGCTTTCAATTCCGTTGCGACCGGTGGTGGCGCAATCGCGACCGGTTCAGCCGCCGGTTTTGGCGCTTCGGTTTTGGCGGTTTCCACTTTTGGCTCAGGTGCGCGTGAATACAACCAGGCGGCAGCAGAACCGGCGAAGACCAGCGCCGCGACCGGCAATGCCCAGATCAGCGGTGATTTTTTACGGCGCGGCGCAGTGACCGGTTCAGGTGTTGCGTTTTCCTGTTCGGCGGCGCGGGCTTCAATAGTTTTGATCACGCGCGGTGCCGGAGGCAGTTCGATGACCGGTTCCTGCACGCGCGGTTTTTCGGCGGCGAGCGACAGCGTCGGCAGCGGTTCTTCGGCTTTCAGCGTATTACGCAAAGCGGCAAACGGGTCGGCGTTATGAGTGTTATCCAGACTGACAAAGCCCCAGAACGTCAGTACCGGCTGGCCGCCCACCAGATAAACGTGGTTCTGATCCGGGAAACGAAACGCCTTTTCCAGCAGGGAGCCGAAAAACTGATTCGCGGATTTTTCAGAGGCTTTCGCCGTTTTGCTGATTTGCGCCACGGCATCCAGACAGTTTTCGAGCTGGCGCAGCGCGGAGGCACGGGCCGCATCGGTGGCCGCTGCCCACGACACGACTTTGCCTTCGCGCGGTGAATACCAGTCAAGCCGGTCACCGGCTTCATTGAGTTGCGGAATAGCCAGACAATCGGCAATTGCAGGTTGTTTACGCAGACGTAAGGTTTCCCGTAATTGCAGGGCTGAGGCGTAAACCGGTTGCCCGTTTTCGCCCAGCGCAAGGATGTCGTTGAGACTGCCACTGCGTAAAAATGATTTTGCCACGCCTGAAAAGCCTTTATTGGTTTTGCGCTGCGGAAGAAAACAGGCAGAAAAGGTTCATGATGCTGACACTTTAGGGGATTTAAGCGAAATCAAACGGGGGAATAAGCAACAAAAAGGGTGGCTGTTTATGCCGTGGGAACAGAGAAGGGAATAACGGCGGGACAAACGCCCGCCATCAAAATCAGGCCTGCAAACCCAGTTGTTCGAGTACGGCCGCCAGACGCTGACGATCATCGCCGCCCAGAGACTTTAGCGGTAACGGCAGGCAGGGCGCAGAAACCATGCCCAGTAATTCGGCGGCGGCGGCCACGACGCGGACACTGCCGTGTTTTCTGAATAACACCCATAACGGCTCAAGCTGCGCCGATAACGCCTGAGCGCGCTCCGCATTCCCACTTTTCGCCGCGCGGGCAATGGCGACCGGAATTTCCGGGAACAAACCGCCAATAACTGAATACCAGACGTCGCCGCCCTGTGTCAGCACGGTTGCTGCGGCCAGATCCCCCGCAGCACCCAGTGCGATATGTGCCGGCAGTAAGGCGCGCAGCGCATCCAGACGCTGGCGGGTTGCGACCGGATCC
Organism: Rahnella sp. ChDrAdgB13; assembly: GCF_017655185.1. Classification (NCBI taxonomy): domain Bacteria; kingdom Pseudomonadati; phylum Pseudomonadota; class Gammaproteobacteria; order Enterobacterales; family Yersiniaceae; genus Rahnella; species Rahnella sp. ChDrAdgB13. Next base: position 50,965 of record NZ_JAEMGT010000092.1, read on the forward strand.
GGCGAAAGGTTGGGGATTTTGATGCTGGCAACGTGCGGTAATTGCGCGACGCGTACATACAACTCGTCGGAGAACTCAAAGTGAGTCGTATTCGGATTATCGTAAACGCACAATGGCACCGACAGGTTACGGGACACCGTTTCATACAGCGTAAACACTTCCTCTTCGGTGAGTTTCTGGTACGACACCGGTGCCAGTAATACCGACTTCACGCCCGCCTGCTGGGCATCTTCAGCCAGACGTAACACATCAGAGGTCCGCACAGAACCGATACTGACCATCACCGGCACATCACCCGCATTTTCAACCGCCAGACGTGCAACGCGGGCGCGCTCTTCGCGGGTCAGATAGGCGTAACTGCCCGTCGAACCCAGCGCACCAATGGAATCCACGCCTGCGCTGACCAGCCGGTCAATCAGCCTGACAAAAGAGTTCTCGTCAATGCCGTTTACCGAAAGCGGCGTAAGAGGAAAAGCGCTTAATCCTGTGAACATCGGTCTCTCCAAAAGAAGTTAAATAGCCCGGGTAATCATAGCGTCATCATTCACTTTTTGCCGGACACCGCGACACCGGCGTCAGGTTTCAGCCGCAATATATCCAGCCAGCCAATGAGTGTGAGGATTGCAATCACCACGAACGCGACTTTAAAACTCAGGCCGGGAATTGAATCCCAGTGCATCGCAGCGATCAGCTGTTCGCCGAGCCGCGTACCGAGTGCGCCGACGGTAATGCCCAGCCCGACGGAAAGCTGCAAAACCGTGCTGAACAGCGTATTGGCATCGGCCATTTGTCGGGCCGGAACATCAGAAAATGCCAGCGTGCTGATGCCGGTAAACTGCATCGAACGGCTGAGGCCACCGAGAAACAGCAGCAACATCACCAGCCAGTCGGGGGTTCCCGGCGTCAGAAATGCACAAAACAGCAGCGAGAAAACGCTCAGTAATCCGTTCACCACCAGCACAGGCCGGAATCCGAAACGGCGGATCAGCGGTGTAGTCGCCGGTTTCATCGCCAGATTCCCGGCAAAAACCGCCAGAACCAGCAGCCCGGCATGGAAAGGATCCATCCCGAAACCCACCTGCAACATCAGCGGCAGCAGGAAAGGCACGGCACTGATCGTCACACGAAACAGCGAACCGCCGCCCATGCTAATGCGAAACGTCGGGATCGCCAGCGAACCCAGATGCACCATGGGCGCGGGGTCATGTTGCAGATGCCGTAACGCCAGAACAGACAGCACAACGCCCACCACCAGCAGCGCAATAGCGGTGATCCATAAAATGTGGTCCTGACTGATCAGTTCCAGCCCCGTGACCAGCGAGAGCATCGCCATGCCGGTCAGCAGAAAACCCGGTTTATCGAAGTGTTTCGGCTGGTCAGGTTTTTCCTGCGGGAAAAGACGCCACGCAAGCATCATCGCGATAATTCCCAGCGGAACGTTGATGTAGAAAATCCAGTGCCAGGAAGCATAGTGAGTGATAAAACCGCCGAGCGGCGGCCCGAGGATTGGCGCGACCAGCGCAGGCCAGGTGAGGGTGGCGATGGCTTTAATCAGCTGCGGTTTCGGCGTGGTTTTCAGCACCGTCAGACGCCCGACCGGCACCATCAGGGCCCCGCCAATTCCCTGTATAATGCGCAGAATGATAAATTCACTGACGTTAGTCGCCAGCGCACAAAACAGGGAAGCCAGCGTAAACACGCCCAGCGCAAAGGTGAACACATTGCGCGCCCCGAAGCGCTCCGCCGCCCAGCCACTGGCCGGGATCAGCACCGCCAGCGTCAGCATATACGCGCTCATCCCTGCATTCAGATCCACCGCCGAAACGCCGAACGACAGGGCCATTTGCGGTAGCGCGGTGGCAATCACCGTACCGTCGATAAACTCCATGAAGAAAGCGGCTGCAACCAATAAAGCAATAACGGAAATTCCTGAGTTAACCGCGGAATCTCCCTGCGGATGTTCTGACGCATCCGATTTACTCTGGCTCATTTATTCTGTCCCGGACACCACAAAGGCGCTGCAAGGCGCAGCGAAAGATAGATGATAAGTATTAAACCTATCACACACCTTTGCGCCGGTTATAGATCTGCGGAGGATCAAAAAGAGCGGTTTTAGGCAGGAAGTGCGGCAGCAAAGCGGCGTCTGTGTGTCTGGAAGCGGAGCGGGGAAGGTCTTGCTGTAGCAAAGCACCTTATGCGCAATTAGAAAGCAAGAAAAAGAGGGATGGGCCGTTAACACATTCGCTACACTCATTGACATAATTCAGGTCGCCCGTAACAAATACGGCAATCAGGGTGCAATAAAAAACTACATCACCCCATAACTAAAAGGAGAAATGAATGAAAAGTGGCGATTATTGCCGTTTATTGTTGCTGGCGGCGATCTGGGGCGGGAGCTTTTTGTTTATGCGTGTGGCGTCTCCGGCGTTCGGGGCGATCAATACCGCGTTTTTACGGGTGCTGTTCGGGTTTGTCGGGCTTTTGGTGATTCTGGCGGTGCTGCGCACACCACGGGAATATCAGGGGAAATTCCGCAGTGCGTTGCTGCTCGGCGTGATCAACTCCGGGCTGCCGTTTCTGATGTACTGCCTGGCCGCGCGCTGGCTGCCCGCCGGGTATTCGGCCATTCTCAATGCCACGACGCCACTGATGGGGGTGGTCGTGGGCGGGTTGTTTTTCCATGAAAGCGTGACGCTCAAAAAGGCGCTCGGCGTGCTGCTGGGGTTATTCGGCATTACGCTGCTGACCGCCACCGGCACGGCGCAGTCCGTGTCGTCGCTGCTGGCGGGCGTGATCGCCTGTCTGATAGCAACCAGCTGTTATGCGGTGGCCGGGTTCCTGACGCGCCGCTGGATTTCCGAGCGCGGCGGGCTGGATCCGAAACTGGTAGCGACCGGCAGTCAGCTGGGCGCGACGCTGTTCCTGCTGCCATTCTTTGTGTATACCTCCGCGACCGGTGCACCGGTCAGTTGGGCGCAACCGGTGGTCTGGCTGTGCGTACTGGCGGTCGGTTTCGTCTGTACGGCCTGGGCGTATATTTTGTATTTCCGCCTGATTGCCGATATCGGCCCGCTGCGCAGCATGACCGTGACGTTTCTGATCCCGCCGTTTGGTATTTTGTGGGGCTATCTGTTGCTCAATGAAACGCTGTCGGAAGGGTTCTTTGCGGGCGGTGTGCTCATTTGTCTGGCGGTATGGCTGGTACTCAGCCCTGGGAAGAAGGTGGCGGAAAAGAAAATCGCCGCGTCTTAAACTGGCAGATTCAGACGCGGCGCAGCATTAACCGAGATACTCAATGATGGACAGGCCACCGTTGTAGTCGGTGCTGTAGATGATGCCTTGCGCATCGACAAACACGTCGCAGGACTGAATGACCTGCGGCCTGCCGGGGCGGGTATCCATCATTTTGGCCGGAGCCGCCGGCACCAGCGCACCGGTCTCTTTCGGCTGATACGGATTGGTGATGTCATACGCGCGCACACCGGCATTCTGGTAAGTGGCGAAAATCAGTGTCGAGCTGACAAAGCTGCCCGGCCGGTTCTCATGCAGGTTGTGCGGGCCAAAATGCGCGCCTTTGCTGACATAATCCCGCTCATCCGGCTGCGGAAATGTGGAAATACTCACCGGACAGGACGGCTCGCGCACGTCGAATACCCAGATCAGCTTCTCACCGTCTTCCTGATTATCCAGCACCGCTTCATCGAGCACGATCAGCAAATCCCGGTCCGGCAACGGCAGCGCGGTGTGCGTACCGCCACCAAATGGCGGACTCCAGTTACGGTGTGAAATCAGCTGCGGTGCAGCCCGGTCCTTGATATCCAGCAGCGTCAGGCCGCCGTCGCGCCAGCTGGCATAGGCCGTATCCCCGCTGATGATCGCGTGATGCAGCGCGTAGCGTTTGCCTTCCGCCCAGTCCGGCGTTTCACCGCCCGCAGTATGCATCCCCGGTAACCACCAGCGTCCGGCCACCTGAGGGTGACGCGGGTCAGCCAGATCGATAGTCAGGAAAATGTAATCACTGTAACCGTCGATCAGTGCTGAAACGTAAGCCCAGCGCCCGCCGACATACCAGATGCGGTGAACGCCGATGCCTTCCAGCCCGAGAAATCCGATCTCTTTTGGCCGATCGGGCGTCGAAATATCAAAAATCCGCACACCGGCGCTCCAGCCGCGCTGTTGCGTGCCTTTGACCGTCTCGCTGACGGAACGGGTGTAATACACTTTTTCATCGGCGAAACGCACGTCGGCAAACAAGTCGCGGGCGTTGATCACCAGCAGTAAATCGTCGTGTGCCTGTAAATGTACGTTCCAGGTGCCCGGCGGTGCCGCGACGAAACCGGCAGGGCGCGGATTTTTCGGGTCGCGGACATCCACGATAGAAAAACCCTGCGACACCATATGGCCGATATAGGCATAACCACGGTGAACCATTACCTGCACGCCGTCAGGTTTTCCACCCTGGTCACTGTGCCCGATCAGCCGCATGTTGCGGCTGTATTCCGGTTGCGGAAGAGATTGAGTTGTCATATTCCGGCCTTATTTCTTATTTCTGGCTTCGAGGGTGGCAAACCACGGCGCGATGAAATCATCCGATTTACCCCAGCCCGGAATGACTTTCGCCAGCGACGCGACGTTGACGGCGTCCGGATTGCTGGTCAGCAATGCCTGCGGAATGGCAGAAGCTTTGAAATCATAGGTGGCAGGCGTTTTCTCGCCGGCAATTTTATTGGCAACCAGACGCAGGTTAATCGCGCCGATCAGTTTCGGATCGACCGCCGCACTCAGTTTCCACGGGCTGTTTGCCTCACGCATCAGGCCGATATCCTGATTGGAAATGTCAATGCTGTAGAGTTTGATTTCCGTGCGGCCATTTTCCTGCAAGGCTTTATACGCGCCCTGACTGAACGCATCCCACGTCCCCCAGATGGCGTCAATTTTGCCTTTCGGGTACTTAGCCAGAATCGCGCCAATTTTGTTGGCCGTATCGCCCTGAACGTCCGAAGACACCGCGCCGACGGATTCGAGTTCATGAATTCCCGGCTGGGATTTCAGCAGCTTTTTATAAGCATCCTGACGACGTTCCATTGGCGGGAAACCGGCGACCCACAGTTTGACGATATTGGCTTTGCCGTTGAAATCCTTCACCAGCTGGCCCATGGACATTTCGGTTAACGACGCATCATCCTGCTGCGTCACGGTTACGCCGGGAATGTCACCGCTGACGGCGGTATCAAAAACCGACACCGCGATGCCGCTGGCGGTAATGCGTTTGAGCAATTCGGTGGAGTACGGATCGCGTCCCTGAGACAAAATAATGCCGTCATATTTCTGGCTGATGGCCTGATTGACGAAATCCTGGAATTTGGCGTCATCGCCGTTACTCAGAAACGTGCTGACCTGAAAACCTAACTTGCGGCCTTCCTGGATCGCGCCGGAGACAAATTGCGTAGTGTTATCGTCCGAGCCCAGATTGCGGATCACCGCAATGCGCACCGGCCCTTTATGATCGGCAATGGCTTTTGGTATCGCGGCGGTGTCTGCCGCAAAAGAAGGAAAGACCGACAACAAACTTAATGCCAGCAATGAAGAGGAGAACAGTTTCATTTCAATTACCCTGTGTGTGGTTAATCATCATTCAAACGGGAAGACAATTCATGCAGGCCTTTGGGGAGACTTTTAGAATACGTTAATGAATTGATTGTCCGAGTTTTGATGACAGGGTAGTGATTGGCAACGAACTAAAAGGCATAAGTTAATGCCAAAGATTATTAGCCATCCGGATGTCCGGGCGTAGGATGTTAACAGCTTCTAATTTAAGGATTTCCCCATGAGTGATACTGATATCCGCGTGGTTACCGGCCCCGCAAACTACTTTTCTTTCCCCGGTGCGATTGATCGTCTGACGCAGTTTTACTCGCCGCAACAACTGGATAACGCGCTGTGGATTTACGGCGAACGCGCACTGGCGGCAGCGCAGGACTATCTGCCCGAAGCCTTCAGCGCATCGCAGGCGAAGCGTGTGTTGTTCAGCACCCATTGCAGCGAAACCGAAGTCCGGCGCATCGCGGCTATTGGCGGGGAAGACCGTCAGGTCGTGATTGGGATCGGCGGCGGCGCAGTGCTGGATACCGCGAAAGTCGTGGCCCGTCGCCTCGGATTACCGGTTGTTGCCATTCCTACTATCGCCGCCACCTGTGCTGCCTGGACGCCGCTTTCCGTTTGGTACAACGATGAAGGGCAGGCATTGCGCTATGAAATTTTCAACGACGCTAACCATCTGGTGCTGGTGGAACCGCGCATTATTCTGCATGCGCCAAAAGAATATCTGCTGGCCGGTATCGGCGATACGCTGGCGAAATGGTATGAAGCGGTGGTGCTCAGCCCGCAACCGGAAATTCTGCCTTTAACGGTGCGGCTCGGCCTGAACACGGCGCTGACGATCCGTGACGTTCTGCTCAACGAAAGTGAAGCGGCTTTGCAAGCGCAGGACGACAATCAGCTGACGCAATCCTTCCTCAACGTACTGGACGCAATCATTGCCGGTGGCGGGCTGGTTGGGGGATTAGGTGACAGATATACCCGCATTGCTGCCGCACACTCAGTGCATAACGGCCTGACGGCGCTGCCACAGACTGACGCTTTCCTGCACGGTACCAAAGTGGCTTACGGCATCCTGGTGCAGAGCGCGCTGCTCAATCAGCCGGAAGTCGTACAACAGCTGACGGCGCTGTACCGCGTGCTGGACCTGCCTGTCAGTCTGGCGCAGTTGCAGGTGGATATTCTTGACGAAGCACAGATCTCACGGCTGCTTGAACGCACCTTGCAGGCTGGAGAATCTATTCATCTGTTGCCGGGAAATCCGAATGCAGAACAGTTGCGTCTGGCATTTGAATTTGTGGAAAACTTTTAATTTATGGATAATAAGTCGCGCGGCGGCGACTTAATATTCCGCAAATAAAAACCCGGCATTTGCCGGGTTGAATTTATAAAACTGATGCTAAAGACTGAAGATAATCACGATAACCTTTTGCACTATTCTCTAATTCCTCTGGCGATACTTCATACTCTGCGCCGTAAAAAGCATAGAAGGGATGATAATTTGCCTCCACATATCTGGCCGTCATTTCGAAAGGCAAAAGTATTTCTTTTAACGAATGCTGATAACGTCCTTCAGGCGCAAAATCCTCTTCCTTAATACCGGCGCTCACGGCCAGAGAAAACTTACGGTTTCTGAGCTTGTGCCCGCTGGTGGACCCGTACGCCCAGCCATAGGTGAAGACTTCATCGAGCCATTGTTTCAGCAGCGGCGGGCTGTTAAACCAGTACAGCGGAAATTGCAGAACAAGATTGCCGTGCTGCTCAATTAACTGCTGTTCTTTTTGGACATCAATAATCCCGTCAGGATAAGCCTGATAAAGATTATGGACTGTATAGAGATCGGGGTATTGCGTTAATTCCTGGAACCATCGTTTATTGATAACAGATTCATTCAGATTTGGATGAATAACCACAATGAGCGTTTTCAAATAATATCTCCCTTTATTCGATGAAGTATTTCAGCGTCTGCTTGATGTTTGCATCATAGGGAGCTTTAATTTAAAGTACAATACTGTCACTTATGATAGGTACTATACAAAAGGATAGCGTAATGAATGAAGAAGCGGTCGCTATTTCCTGCGAGCTTCAGGAAGAAACAGGGTTCGCTTACACGCTTTCGCTGGTCAGCGGGAAATATAAAATGATCATCCTTTACTCGCTGACCGGGGCTACGCCTGTGGTGCGTTTCAATGAGCTAAAACGCCGTCTGGGCAGAATCTCATTCAGAACGCTCAGCCTCACACTGAAAGAGCTGGAGAGCGACGGTTTGATCATCAGAAAGGAATATCCACAAATTCCGCCCAAAGTGGAATACAGCCTTTCTGAAAGAGGCCAGTCGCTGATCCCGGTTTTAGACATGATGTGCGAGTGGGGAAACGTCCACAGCACTGACCGGCTGAACTGACGGATTAATCGCGTCATGTTTCCTAACCGATGAATGTGCAGAAAAAGCGGGTTGCTGTGTAAAGAAAGCGTAAAGTAAACCGCAGCTAAACGGTCAGCACATATTCCCAAACCCCCGGTCTTCTTTAAATCCACGTTGTAAAATTGTTTAAAAATCAGGTGATACCGTGATTATTTCAGGCACCGGAAATCAATCATGGAACACTCACCCCTTAACGAAACAGAATCCCTCAGTGGAAGTTACTCCGCTGGAAAAAACATTAAAAAAACCAGTGGATTCAGTCTGTTTATGGATCTGCTGAGTGGCGCGCGTACCCCGGATGCGTTGTGGAAAAACCGCATGTTTCGCGTGAAATACGCCGTACGAACCTTGTTGCACCCGCTGGATACATTGAAGGTGCTCGACAAGATGGCCGCAGAGCCGGTCTGGCAGGAAGCGCTGAGCGTACAGACAAAATTGCCCAACAAAATTCACAAGCCCTATCTGTATCTCGGTTTGCCGTCCGCCGGGCGTGCGGATGCGCTGGTCGATCACTACGAATTTGTTAAAAGCCTCAGCAATACGACGCTAAAAAATGCTTTGCTGAGCGTTGGCGGTTACACCGTCACGCAATTTACAGGCAAAGACGGCGAAAGTTTCCGTGTTGTGCTGGGTTCCATCGGCAAATCAGAACGTGAAGGTGAAGCCAACATGTTCCTGTACATGAATGAAACCCGCCTTGCGGCACTGACGTTCAGTGTGGTGCAAAGCCCGGAAGGGCCGACGATCGTGGTAGGCGGTTTCCAGGGCGCGCACCGTTCAACGCCGCATGAAGTGATTAAACAGGCGACCAAATCCTGCTACGGACTGTTTCCAAAACATCTGTTACTCGAAAGCCTGCAACGCATTGCAGAAATTACCGGTGTGAAACGCATTCTTGCCGTCAGCGATACCGGACACGTTTTCCGCAGCCTGCGTTATCGTCACCGGAAGAAAAATGTGTTTGTCGCCAGCTATAACGAATTCTGGGATTCCATCAGCGCGACGGTGTATTCATCCGCGTTATATGACGTTCCGCTCGAACTGCCCCGCAAAACCATGGAAGAACTCCCGAGCAAAAAACGTTCTGAATACCGTAAACGCTATACCTTGCTGGATGAACTCGGTGAAAGCACAGCGTCACTGCTGAAAGCCTGATTTTCCGGGCGATTTATGAATCAGAATGACCCGCTGTAGCAGGCAAAATGGCCAGGGACTGGCCTGTTTTATTCCATTCATGCATGACCTTTCACTTTAAGGTGAAAAGAAATCCTCAGATTTTTCACCAGTTAACGTCCTGATTTTAATTAATAATAGTCAGCAAACCATTCCACTCCAAACTAATGCAAAATGAACGTTCTCGCGAATTGTGATGTTTTGATGGACGGGAATGTTACACGTATCGCAAAATTGCCTGACAAATCACCCGCCGCGCTTTCAAATGTGAACTGATTCACATCAATTCATTCACTCCGCCTATATAAAACGCTATCTCTATAAAAACGAAACAGCGGTTCATATTTATAAACTCTCTGGCGGAACGACACATGAACACAGAAAAACCCATTTTATTTAAACATCAGCTGGCGTATGGCGGTGGAAATCTGCTGGGCAGCGGTGCACTGGCGATTGCCGGGATCTGGCTGCTTTATTTCTACACCACCTTTTGTGGCCTGACGCTGCTTCAGGCTTCAGCCATCTTCTCTGTTGCCAGCATTATTGACGCCATCAGTAACCCGCTGATGGGTTACCTCTCGGATAACTTTGGTAAAACGCGCCTCGGCAAACGCTTTGGCCGCCGCCGTTTCTTCATTTTGCTCGGCGTACCGCTGATGATGTTCTATCCGCTCCTGTGGGTCGAAGGCTTCGGATTCTGGTATTACCTGTCTACGTACGTGCTGTTCGAGCTGATTTATACCTCGGTCATGGTGCCGTATGAAACGCTCGCCACTGAAATGACCACCGACTTTTCAGCCCGTTCGAAACTGACCGGCTACAAGGCGATTTTCGGTAAAGTGGCAAACTTCCTTGCGGCTTTCATTCCCGGCCAGTTCATCCTGATTTACGGCAAAGACTCCGCGCAGCCATTCTTCTTCACGGCGCTGACGTATGGGGTGATCCTGTTCGTTGCCATCGGCCTGCTGTATTTGTCTTCCTGGGAACGCCCGGTGGAAGAGACTACGCCGGTTGACGACACCAAAATGAGCCTCGGCAAAACCATGCTGACGCTGGTGCGTGATATGAAATCGACGTTCCACCTGCACGTATTCCGTAAACATCTGGGCATGTATCTGTGCGGATTTGGTGCGGAATGGCTGTTCGCGTCGGTCTTTACCTACTTCATCATTTTCGTGCTGCAATATGACCCGGCCATGGTCGCCGGGCTGAGCAGCCTGAACTCTATACTGCAACTGTTCTCTACCGCGATTTTCATCGGTATCTGTGTGAAACACGGTTTCAGCAAGCCTTATATTCTGGCGCTGGGAATTGTGGTGTTCTCCGTCCTTTGCTACAGCCTGCTGCATTTCCTGCACCTGCCGCAGCAGTACGCGACCGTGGCGATGCTGACCATTACCGTGATTTTCGGTATCGGCACCGGCGGCGTTTACTACATTCCGTGGACGGTATACACCTTCCTGGCCGATGTGGATGAAGCCTTTACCGGCCGTCGTCGCGAAGGGATCTACGCGGGTGCGATGACCTTCTCCGGCAAGCTGATGCGCTCGGTGATTGTGTTTGTGATGGGCGCCATCCTGAGCTTCTACGGCTTCCAGTCCAAATCACATACCCAGCCCGAAAGCGCGGTGATGGCGATTGCGCTGGTGTTCTGCATTGGCGTAATTGGCCTTGCGCTGATGGCGATGGTGTTCAGTAAACAAATGAAACTGAACCGTAAAACGCATCTGGTGGTGCTCGGCGAAGTGGCGCGTATCAAAGCGGGTGGCGCCATCGGCCATATCAAGCCAGACGCACGTGCGGTCATGGAAGATCTGATCGGCCATCCGTATGAGGAATGCTGGGGCAACAGCGCTGTGTGCCGCAAAATTTTCAACACGCCCGCCGTCAGTGTGGACGTGCCTAAACCGCTGACCGGCACCACGCAACAGCCGTAATCTCAGCGTCACCCTGTATTTTGAACTCACCGGCTGGCCGGGATAACCGGCCAGCAACCCCGTATTTTTTAAGGATGAGAAAATCTATGTGGGAATACAAACTGGCTGTGGTCGCGCTCTCCTTCGGGATCAGCGCACACAGCGTAGCCGCCGCATTGCCTGAACCGGGAAATCTGCGCTGGCACAGCATCACTTTTGGTCAGTCCACAGACGTCAATTTCGCCACCAACGTATTGCCGGAAAAAATCGGCATGAACGAAGTGCGTCTGGCGGATAACAAGCCCGTTCCCGAAACGGGTGTTCCGCTGACCACGCCGTTCACGCTGGAAAGTCGCGGCGGAAAAGTGGGGAACAGCCACGACGGCCTGACCTATTTTTATACGCGTCTGCCCGCCGAGTCGAATTTCCAGCTGGAAGCCGATATCACGCTCGATCAGTTTGGCCCGGAAAACGGCGCAAAACCGGCGGGTCAGGAAGGTGCGGGATTACTGGTGCGCGACATTCTCGGCGCACCGCGCGAGCCCGTCACCAAACCGGGCATTGAGGAGTTACCGGCAGCCTCAAATATGGTGATGAACAGCGTGATGGCAGTGGGCGATAAACCGCCGGTCGTGGTACTGATTGCACGGCAGGGCGTCAAACAGCCGTGGGGAAATACCGGGATCGGCATTGTGCGCGAGGAATACCATCCGCTGACCACGCCCGCACATTTCTCACTGCGGCTGACGCGAACGGACAGCGGTTTTGATGTCGCCTATGCGCCACAGGGCAGCGACCAGTGGACGGTAAAATCCGTTGAAGGCGCAGATCGGGTCACACAGCTCGATAAAGCCGGGTATTACGTCGGTTTCTTCGCTTCTCGCAATGCCAGGATCACGGTCAGTCACGCTAAGCTGACACTCAGCGAAGCGCATTCCTTGCCTTCGGCGGCTTACGTGACACCGTCACTGAAACCGCGCATTGAATTCATGTCCTCGCCGGTCGTCGCGCGCCGCGACAGCGTATTTCAACTGCGCACCAACGGCGACGGGCAGTTGCAGATAGATGAAGCGAATAAACCGCTGTTACGGCAGAAAACCGTTCAGGGCGGCAAAGTGGTTGTCGTGCCGTTCCACGCAGGGCAGCCTTCCACCACACTGAAAGTGACGTTTACGCCGGAAAACGGAAAACCGCTGACGCAGGAATTTGCGGTTCGTATGGCGCTGGTCAGCAATCCTGATGCGCTTTATGTCTCGCCGCAGGGAACGGCTGAAAACGACGGTTCGCAGGCGCATCCGCTGGATTTCGCCAGCGCGGTGAATCTGTTAGCGCCAGGCGGAACCCTGTGGCTGGCGGACGGTGACTATCCGGCCAGTGTGATCCCGGCCACCGCCAGCGGCACTCTGGCAAAACAGAAAACGCTGCGTCCGCTGGGCGAAAATGCGGTGTTTAACGGATTAAAACTCGAGGCCAGTTTCTGGAACGTGCAGGGCATTACCGTCACGCAGAAAAGTTTTCATATTGCCGGAAGTCATAACCATATTGACCGCGTTAAAGCCCATCATGCCGACGATACCGGCATCTGGGTGGCTTCGCCGGACGGTATTGGCCGGGCGTTGTGGGCCAGCCATAACCTCATCAGCAATTCTGAATCCTGGGGAAATCAGGATCCTGGGCGTAAAAATGCCGACGGTTTTGCAGTGAAAATGCGCGCGGGCGAGGGCAACCGGCTGGTGAACTGCTATTCACATGACAACGTGGATGACGGATTCGACCTGTTCAATAAAATCGAGGACGGCCCGAACGGCAGCGTCACGATCGAAAACAGCTTGTCGGTTCACAACGGCAGTAACGGATTTAAGCTCGGCGGAGAAGGCCTGCCGGTGGCGCACCGCGTGCTGAACAGCGTGGCGGTGGAAAACGGAATGGACGGCTTCACCGACAACTTCAACCCCGGCGCGCTTTACGTGGAAGGCAACCGCGCAGTGGACAACAAACGCTTCAATTTCCTGTTCCGTCCGTCGCCGTACACCACCGCGGATAAGCAGGGCGTATTCAAAGACAACATATCGGTGCGCACCACGCCGGGCAAATATGACGATTCTGTCAGCGGTAATATCGATGAGAGTAATTATTTTTATCTGAATAACAAAAGCGTGAATACGCTGAGTAAAGAAATTACGCCGGGAGAGTTTATTTCTCTCAGGCTGCCGGATCCGGTTACCCGTTTTTCTGACGGCGGATTTAATTACGCTGACTTTTTGAAACAAAAATAAAGCGGCGTAATGAATAACAAGCATTACTTATAAAATAAAAAACTCAATATCTCTGGGACTTTAAAAATGAAAAATAACAGACTGCTGATCTGCGGTCTGCTGCTGGCCAGCGCCAGCAGCCAGGCCGTGACGATCGACCTTCGCCATGAATGGCTCGATGACAGTAAACAACATAAAGACAGGGCGTTAGTCTCACACCGGTTCGCCAATGGCTTCGGTTTCTCACTGGAAGCCAAGTGGAAATCCGGCGGTGACAATCCGAACAAACCCTTTAATAATCTGGTGGATAACGGCACTGAAAGCACCATCAGCTATCAGTATAAAGTGACGCCAGCGTTCTTCCTGCAACCGGGATTTACGCTCGAATCCAGTTCTGACAGCAGCATCTACAAACCGTTTTTAACTGCCGGATATACCTTCGACAGCGGTATTTACTTTAATGCGCGCTATCGTTACGAATATACCCGTTATACCAAAGAAAATACCGAAGACCGTAAAACCAACCGCGGTGAAATCTGGCTGGGATATCGTCTTGCCGACTGGCGATTTGAATATAACTATATTTATAAGCACAGCGACCAGATTTTATATGACAACGATAAATGGGATTATGAGCAGGATCTGAAGGTCGCTTACAATATCAATAAGAACTGGACACCGTATGTTCAGGTCGGTGATGTGTCTGTCAGAAAAACCACCGATGAACGTCAGACGCGTTTCCGTTTAGGGATTCAATATTCATTCTGATAAATACCGGAATTAATGCCTGAATATGCCGCCGGTCAGTTTGCGCTGACCGGCATTTTTCGTTTCACTCCGTGCGCCCGTTCAAATTTCCGGTGAGGGAGCATGCGGTTTTGCCATGATTTCGCTAGTGTGGCGCATTCACGTAGATGATGACGTCACTACGGATCAAAAAACTGACTGATGAAACGGAATTTATGACCCTGAAAATTAAACCTGTAAAACTGTCCTTAGCCGCCTTGTTGCTCAGCATCCTGGTTTCAACCCCAGCCCGCGCCGCCGATGAAATCGCTTTCTGGAATACGCCTGAATATGGCGGCAACAGTTTCAACCGCCTGCCGCCGGACGACGCGTATTTTTCGGCGTTGCGGGGCTATGGCGCAAGCTGGGTGCGCCTGTCTTACGACAAATGGAAACCCGCACAGCGTGATTTCCTGCTGGGAGACGCCGACCATTATCAGGGGCTGGTGCCGGAAGATCTGGCCACGTTGAAAGCTGCGCTCAAACGTGCACACGCCGCCGGGCTGAAAGTGGTGATCACGCCGCTGTCGCTGCCGGGGATGCGCTGGTCGCAGAACAACGGCAACAAATTTGACGGACGGCTTTGGCAGGATAAAAAATACTGGCAGCAGAGCGCGGATTTCTGGCGTGACCTTGCCAGGGCGCTGAAAGATACGCCCGGCGTAGCGGCCTATAATTTCATCAACGAACCTGCCCCGGAGAAAAATGGCGGGGTGAAGGAACATGCGTCACAGGCCGATATGCAGCGCTGGTATCAGCAGCATCAGGGCACCGCGCGTGATTTACCGGCGTTTTATACCCTGCTGATTCAGGCCATTCGCGAGGTGGATCCGGTCACACCGGTGATGGTGGACAGCGGCTGGTACGCTGCCGCTGACAGTTTCGGTTACTGGCCGGAGCCGCTCAAAGATGCGCGCGTGCTGTACAGTTTCCACATGTATGAACCCTATGAAGCCACCAGCGGACCCAATCTCAAACGCGACCGGCCTTTTACGTATCCGGGCGACGTTCCTTTCAGCGGGAAGCCTGAAAGATGGGATGTAAAACGCGTGGCGGATTATCTTCAGCAACCTTTCGACTGGGCTAAACAGCGGGGCATTTCTGCCAGCCGCATGGTCGCCGGTGAGTTTGGCTGCGTGAGGATGCTGAACGATTGCCGTCAGTATCTGAATGACGTTCTTTCCGTGCTCGATAAAAATCAGGCGCACTGGGCGTTTTACAGTTTTCGCGAAGACAGCTGGGACGCGATGGATTACGAACTGGGTAAAGGTAAAGTCCCGTGGTCATACTGGCAGGTGATTGAACAAAATAAACCAGACAATCTGAAACGCCGCGCAACGCCGGAGTTCGAACCGATCAGCCGCAGGCTGGCAGAAAGTCTGCCATCGACGAAATAATAAGGTTGTTGATGTTCGTTTATATTTCGCCGTAACCTCGCCCAAATATAAACGAACACTTTTAATAGCGGTTTACGGGTTGACAATAATATACAGCATGCGTAAATTGCACCTGCCGGAAGTTGCGGCCTTTCCTCACTTAACATAAGAGACTAATGGACACTGTATCTAGTAGCTTCCCGAATGACGCTGAACCGGTGCTTCGGAATATTAAACATGAAATCGACTGTGATCATTTCATCGTTTGGGTGCGCCTCGCCAGAGCCTGATGCTCTTGTGTTACCTCACCTCAACCTGAGTGTTTACGGTCCCGGGGTGTGTTATGAACTTCAAATCAATCCTTTATCCTGATGTCAAAACCCTGACATCACTTCTGCGTGTCCGTCCGTCCCGAGACAGGGTTCTGTCTGCGCGTGGCAAAGACTCGCATTCAATTTTTTCTTCTAAAATCAGCAACATGAATCTTCGCGTGACCACCTGGCGCGTCAGTCCTGTGACCGGCCAGCTCGAACAGCGTTGCATCATGGCTGACAGCGAAGAACCTCAAAGTCGGTTTTCCCCCGCCTGATTTAGCCCGTGGTTTATCCCGCGCTGGATCTCGTCATTATTACTGCCTGATCGTTTTCCGGCAGGAATATCGCTGATTTAATTCCGTTGAACGGGTTCGACTAAATTATTTCAGAGAATAATTCCGCCCGGCGAAACCTGAAGCAGAAATAATAGACACACAATAAGGCTTGTTCTGTTTATCTTAAAATAAACAGCGAACAGCCCTGCATAAAATAAATGAAAATACCGATCGTTTCGACGATACGGGCAATATTCTGCGGCCTGAAATAAGGCTTACAGATATAACGCCCCTATTGTTGCGCGACAGGAGCACCACCATGACTGTACAAAACAACACCACACAAGAAAAAAAGAAACAACAGACGCTCTCCATGCGTGCCGCGCAGGAAGCGAAAAACGGCGTCGCGGTTACGCTGATTAATGTTAACGCCACACGCGACGGCCTGACGGAAGCGAGTGCCGCTACACGTCTGGAGAAAGAAGGTTACAACGAAGTCGCCCACGACAAGCCGCCTCACGCGCTGATTCAGATGGTTAAAGCCTTTAACAACCCGTTCATCTATGTGTTAGCCGTGCTGGCCGTCATCAGCTTCTTCACCGATTTCTGGTTCCCGCTGCGCGCCGGAGAAGAAACCGATCTTACCGGGGTTTACATCATCGGCACGATGGTGGTGCTGAGCGGGCTTGTCCGTTTCTGGCAGGAATATCGCTCGGCGAAATCGGCTGAAGCGCTGAAAGCCATGGTCAGAACCACGGCCACGGTGCTGCGCCGTGACCGCATGGGAAAAGCCGGTTCGCTGCGTGAAATCCCGATGCGCGAACTGGTCGTCGGCGACATCGTGCAACTTTATGCGGGCGATTTGATCCCGGCAGATGTCCGTCTGATTGAATCGCGGGATCTGTTCATCAGCCAGGCCGTGCTGACCGGTGAAGCTTTGCCGGTTGAGAAGTACGACACGCTGGGCGACGTGGCGCAGAAATCGGCCAGCGACGTGAGTGCGGAAAATGAAAACCTGCTGGATATTCCCAACATTTGTTTCATGGGCACCAACGTAGTCAGCGGCACGGCGCAGGCCGTTGTCGTGGCGACCGGGGCAAGAACGTATTTTGGCTCGCTGGCGAAAGCCATTGTCGGCACCCGCGTGCAGACGGCGTTTGATCGCGGCGTGAACAGCGTCAGCGGGCTACTGATCCGCTTCATGCTGGTGATGGTACCGGTGGTCTTCCTGATCAACGGTATCATGAAAGGCGAATGGTGGGACGCGCTGCTGTTTGCCGTCGCGGTCGCCGTCGGGCTGACGCCGGAAATGTTGCCAATGATCGTCAGCGCCAATCTGGCGAAGGGCGCGATGGCGATGGCAAAACGCAAAGTGGTCGTCAAACGTCTGAACGCCATTCAGAACCTAGGCGCGATGGACATTCTGTGTACCGATAAAACCGGCACGCTGACGCAGGACAAAATCATTCTTGAGCACCACATCGACACAAAAGGAGCAAAAGACGAATCCGTGCTGGCGCTGGCGTGGCTGAACAGTTATCACCAGAGCGGCATCAAAAACCTGATGGACCAGGCGGTTCTGCACTTCTCCGAGAATGGCGTTTCACCATTCACGCGGCCTCAGGGTTACAGCAAAGTGGATGAAATGCCGTTCGATTTCGTCCGCCGCCGTCTGTCGATTGTGGTGAAGGATGCGAAGGAAAATCATCTGCTGATCTGTAAAGGTGCGGTAGAAGAGATGCTGAGTATTTCCACCCACATGCAGGAAAACGGCGCGGTGGTGGAACTGACTCCGGCACGCCGTGAGGCACTGCTGGCGCTGGCGAATGACTACAACCAGGAAGGGTTCCGCGTGCTGGTGGTGGCGACCCGCGACATCCGCAAAAGTGAGGCGAAAAAACAGTACGGCACAACCGATGAGCACGACCTGATCCTGCAGGGGTTCCTGACCTTCCTTGATCCGCCGAAAGAATCTGCCGGCCCGGCCATTGCGGCGCTGCGTGATATCGGCGTGGGCGTAAAAGTGCTGACCGGTGATAACGCCGTCGTGACCAGCCGCATCTGTCATCAGGTGGGATTAGAACCGGGTGAACCGCTGCTCGGGCCGCAGATTGAACGCCTCGATGACGCCACGCTGCGTGAGCTGGTGGAAGAGCGCACGGTGTTTGCAAAACTGACGCCGCTGCAAAAATCGCGGGTGCTGAAAGCGTTGCAGGCCAACGGCCACACGGTCGGATTCCTCGGTGACGGTATCAACGATGCACCGGCATTGCGTGATGCGGACGTCGGGATTTCCGTCGACAGCGGTACGGATATTGCCAAAGAATCTGCCGATATTATCCTGCTGGAAAAAAGCCTGATGGTGCTGGAAGAGGGCGTGCTGAAAGGGCGCGAGACGTTCGGGAATATCATGAAATACCTGAACATGACCGCCAGTTCCAACTTCGGCAACGTGTTTTCCGTCCTGGTTGCCAGTGCGTTTATCCCGTTCCTGCCGATGCTGGCGATTCAGCTGTTGCTGCAAAACCTGATGTACGACATCTCCCAGCTGGCGCTGCCGTGGGACAAAATTGACAAGGAGTTCCTGAAAAAACCGCGTAAATGGGATGCCAAAAACATTGGCCGTTTCATGGTGTGGATTGGCCCGACATCGTCCATTTTCGACATGACGACGTTTGCCCTGATGTGGTACGTGTTCAGCGCCAACAGTGAACATATGCAGACGCTGTTCCAGTCCGGCTGGTTTGTGGAAGGGCTGCTGTCCCAGACGCTGGTGGTGCATATGCTGCGTACCCAGAAAATCCCGTTCATCCAGAGCACGGCGGCGTGGCCGGTGATGCTGATGACCGGGCTGGTGATGGCCGTGGGTATCTACGTGCCGTTCTCTCCGCTGGGGCCGATCGTCGGGTTACAGGCGCTGCCGTGGCAATACTTCCCGTGGCTGGCCGGTACGCTGCTGGCGTACTGCTGCGTCGCACAGGGCATGAAAACGTTCTACATCCGTCGTTTTAAACAGTGGTTCTGATGTCCTGATTTTTCATTAAAACCTGACCGGTGCCGCAGCGTTTTGCGGCACCGTTTTAAGACTGAAAATAGCACCACGCTTCACAATGACAACCCTGAAAAAGGGGAGCGATTATGTTTGCAACAACCCAATCTGGCACCACCTTACTGATCAACCTGGCAGGCGCTATTGCCCTGCTGCTGTGGGGTTCCCACATGATTTCCTCCGCGCTGCAACGCGGATTCGGGACACCGTTACGCCACTGGATGGGGCGTCATCTTAAACATCGCGGGATGGCGTTGCTGTCCGGCGCGGGCATTACCTGCCTGTTGCAAAGCAGCACCGCGGTCAGCCTGATGGCCACTTCGTTTACCGCCGCCGGAACGCTGAGCCTCGCGCCTGCGCTGGCCGTGATGCTCGGAGCCAACGTCGGTTCGACGCTGGTGGTTCAGCTGATGAGTTTCAACACCGCGATCGCGGTGCCGTTACTGATGCTGAGCGGATTTATCGTCTTTAAAATGCGCGACCATACCGGCTTTGAAAGCGCCGGTTGCGCGATGATTGGCCTCGGGCTGATGCTGCTGGCGCTGAACCTGCTGGGCGCAACGCTCGGACACATCGAATCCACGCCGGTATTCCGCGCCGTGATGTCCGGGCTACAGGGCGATACGCTGATCGCGCTGTCCGTGTCGGTGATCCTCACGCTGGTTTGCCATTCAAGCGTGGCGGTGATTTTGCTGATCGCCTCTCTGGCAGCGACGGGCGTCATGACGCCGGTAACCGCCATGGTGTTGGTGCTCGGCGCGAACATCGGTGGTGCGCTGCCGCCGGTGCTGAATGCCGGCAAAGCCGTCGCCCGCCGTCTGCCCGTGGGCAATCTGCTGATCCGCTGCGCCGGTTGCGTGGCAGCACTGGCCCTAATGCCTCTGCTGGCGCGCCTTGCAGACCACTTAGCGCTGACCCTGCCGCAGCTGGTGGTGTGGTTTCATACCGCGTTCAGCGCCGTGCTGGCGCTGGTATTTATCGGCCTGACCGCGCCGGTCGCCCGCCTGCTTGAGCGGCTTTTCCCGGAAGAGGCGCGTGCCGGTGATCCGGGTATGCCCGTGTACCTCGATGAAACCGGGCTGGATATCGCGTACATCGGTTTATCCAATTCCGTGCGTGAATCCCTGCGCGCAGCCGACATGCTCAACATAATGCTCGACCGGTTGCAGGTGCTGTTTCAGACCCCGGAGAAGGGCAGCCGCACGGAAATTCGTCAGCTGGATCACTCTCTGGATATGCTGAGTGCGGCGATCCGGGCGTATCTGGCCGATCTGGCGCACGACGGGCTGAGCGACGCCGATGCCGACCGTGCTCAGGAAATTTTGATGTTTGTAATTAACGTCGAACATGCGGGTGACATTCTCTCCAGCAGCCTGGCGGAACTGGCTGCCCGCAGGACGCGGCGAGGCGAGACGTTCAGTGAGTTTGAGCGCAACAATATTGCGCTGCTGCATACGGAAATCCTCACCAGCCAGCGTCTGGCCGTGACCGCATTTCTGGGCGAAGACCACGACGCCGCGCATCAGCTGGTGGCACGAAAAGAAGTGATTCGCCAGATTGAAGCCACCGCCAGCCGTGAGCATTTTAAAAAGCTGCGCGATGATAAAAATGCGTGGGCGGAATCCGGCGATATTTTCCAGCGTGTTTTACGCGATTACCGGCGCGTACATCATCATATTGCCGCCGTGGCTTATCCGGTTATTGACCGGCGCGGAGATGAATTACGGGCCAGGGTTGAAAATAACGCAGACGTGTAAATCCCATAATAAAAACAACAGGAAAATTTCATGAGAGTGCTTATTTGTTCAGGCCGGTTTTATGCGGGTATCAGTACACTAACGCGGGTGCTGGATTTATATTCGCAATCGCAAAATATCCATGTACTGATCCACGGCGGGCATCAGTCCTCCGGCGGCGCAATCTAGCGCTGGGCGCGGGATGCGGGCGTTCATATCGTGCGCTATCCCGCCAACTGGGCGGCTCATGGTAAATATGCAGAAATCCGCCGGAATATTTTCATGTTAGAAGACAGCCGCCCGGATATTATGCTGGCATTTTCTGGCGGAGAGGATACCGCCGATTGCATCGGGCTGGCGAAAAGCAAAGGAATTAAAGTGATTGAAATTGAACAGTATCTGTAACGACTAAAACACCGGAGCAGGAGCGCAATTTTTTCCCAATTTTCGGGAAACCGGTTTCTGGATTATTCTGATAGTCCCGGCAAATGCTTTATAAGAGGTTATATTTATTCAATTGTAGAGAGGTTGCGCCGCGCTGTTTCTGTTAACAGTGACAACGATTCAGCGCAACCGGCTACGTATACAGGAGAATAAAATTGACCACAGAACTGAAGGATACCACCACAGAGACGCCCCCGATCCCCGCCCTCAGTGGCGGGAAATATGCTTTCTTTTTTGATGTTGACGGCACGCTCGCCGAAATCTGCGCCGAGCCGGACGACGTCTCCATTCCCGCTTCCGTTCGCGATAACCTGAAAACGCTGGCTGCGGCCACTTCAGGCGCACTGGCGCTGATCTCCGGGCGTCCGGTTGAACAGCTTGACCAGCTTTCCGCGCCGCTCCGGTTACCGGCTGCGGGCGTGCATGGCGCCGAACTGCGCGACGCCGCAGGGAATCTGCACCGCGTGACGTTGCCTGAGGATGTGGCGCTTGCCTTGCAAAAGCAGCTTGAAAAGGGAATGGCCGAAATGCCGGGAACGCTTCTTGAAGCCAAAGGCATGGCGTTTGCCCTGCATTATCGTCAGGCACCGGCTTTTCAGCAGCAGGTTCTGCAACTGGCCGAATCGGCAGTCGCTGCGTATCCCGACCTGATGCTTCAGCGCGGAAAATGCGTGGCGGAAATTAAGCCGCGCGGCAACGATAAAGGCTCCGCAATCACGACGTTTATGCAGCAGGTGCCGTTCGCCGGGCGTATTCCGGTGTTTGTTGGCGATGACCTGACCGATGAAAAGGGCTTCCAGGTCGTCAATGCCATGAAGGGTATTTCCGTGAAAGTCGGAGAGGGTTCCAGCCATGCACGCTACCGTCTGGGACGCGTCAGCGATGTGTATCAGTGGCTGGAAGCGTTACAACGTCACTTAACCATCACTAATAATAAGGAGACAACACTATGAGCCGCCTGGTTGTCGTATCTAACCGTATTGCTATTCCTGACGGGTCGAAATCCGCGGGTGGGCTTGCCGTCGGTATTATGGATGCGCTGAAAAACACGTCCGGGCTGTGGTTTGGCTGGAACGGAGAAATCAGTGAAATCTCCGGCGAAGAGGAAGATGATCTCAGTCTGGTGGAAGAGGACGGCATCACCTACGCCTCGGTTCCGCTCAATCAAAACGATTATGATCTGTATTACTGCCAGTTTTCGAATGCCGTACTCTGGCCAGCGCTTCATTACCGCATCGACCTGGTGGATTTCCAGCGTGAAGCCTGGGAAGGCTACTGCCGCGTCAATGATCTGCTGGCGAGAAGATTGCAGCCACTGATAAAACCCGACGATATTCTGTGGATCCATGACTACCATTTGCTTCCTTTTGCCGCCGCGCTGCGCAAACTTGGCGTAAAAAACCGCATCGGCTTTTTCCTGCATATTCCGTTCCCTACACCCGAAATTTTTAATGCCGTGCCGACGCATAACGAACTGCTGGAGATGATGTCGCATTTCGATTTGCTGGGCTTCCAGACCGAAGGCGACCGCCAGGCGTTTCTGGATAATCTCGGCGAACTGACGACTATGCAGCCGTCCGATACCTGTCTGCATCAGGCGTTCGGCAACACCTTCCAGACCGGGGTTTATCCGATCAGCATTGCGCCGGACAGCATCCGCAAAATGGCGGAAGGGCCGCTGCCGCCGAAAATGGCCGCCATGGAACGCGAGCTGCGCGAGGCGAAAAACATTATTTCCTGCGAACGTCTGGATTACACCAAGGGGCTGCCGGAGCGTTTTCTGGCGTTCGAGGCACTGCTGGAGAAATTCCCTCAGCATCGCGGTAAAGTGCGGTATTCCCAAATAGCACCGACGTCGCGCGGCGATGTGCAGGCGTATCAGGATTTGCGTCATCAGCTTGAAACCGAAGTCGGACGCATCAACGGGAAATACGGCAGCCTGAACCAGACGCCGCTGTTCTATCTCAATCAGCATTTCCAGCGCAGTTTGCTGATGAAACTGTTCCGCCTGACCGACGTCGGGCTGGTCACACCATTGCGCGACGGCATGAATCTGGTGGCGAAAGAGTATGTCGCGGCGCAAGATCCGCAAGACCCCGGCGTGCTGGTGTTGTCGCAGTTTGCCGGTGCGGCGAATGAACTGACGGCGGCACTGATTGTCAACCCGTATGACCGTGATGACGTGGCCGCCGCGCTCGATAAGGCGCTGACAATGCCGCTGGAAGAGCGCCGTGAACGCTACAACGACATGATGGAAGTACTGCGTAAAAACGATATTACGCACTGGGGTGAAAGCTATTTGCAGGATTTGCTGGCCATTTCTCCCCACGACGTTGCGCACAACGCCGTCGCCTGAGAAAAACTTCTCTAAACACAGCCCTGAATAAGGGCTGTGTCATTTTTAACGCAATGCAGAGGCTTGTCGCATATGCAAAACGCTAAATTACAGACTAACGAATTCCCTGACCTGGAACCGATTGAGCTGATCCTGGACCGGATGATGGATGCCGAACCGGAACCGGAAATGATCGAAGGCCTGCCGCCATCTGATGCTTTGACTCCGGCGGATCGCTACATGGAACTGTTTACCGCCGTGCAGTCTTCGCACCTGTTTGAAGATAGCAAAACCTTCCCGGACTGCCCGCCGAAAATGGATCCGCTGGACATTCTGCTGCGCTACCGCCGGATAAAAAATCATCCCGGTTTTAATCTGCAACGCTTTGTTGATGCGCACTTTTCGTTACCTGCACATCACGGCGATGAATATGTCAGCGATCCGGGCGACTCCCTGAAAGAGCACATCGATAAACTCTGGCCGGTGCTGACGCGCCAGCCGGAAGACCATGTGCCGTGGTCATCGCTGTTACCGCTGCCGCAGGCGTATATCGTGCCGGGCGGGCGTTTCAGCGAAACCTATTACTGGGATTCTTACTTCACCATGCTGGGGCTGGCAGAAAGCGGCCGCAATGATTTGCTGCGCACCATGGCAGACAACTTCGCCTGGATGATTGAGATGTACGGGCATATTCCCAACGGCAACAGGACGTATTATCTCAGCCGCTCACAGCCGCCGGTGTTTGCCCTGATGGTGGAACTGTTCGAGGAGGACGGCGTGCGCGGTGCGCGGCGTTATCTGGAACATCTGCTGAAAGAGTACGAATTCTGGATGGACGGCGCGGAATCGCTGATGCCCAATCAGGCATACCGTCACGTGGTTTGCCTGCCAGACGGCACGCTGCTGAACCGCTACTGGGACGACAGGGATACGCCGCGTGATGAATCGTGGCGCGAAGACGTGGAGACGGCGAAACATTCCAGCCGCCCGGCTAATGAAGTTTACCGTGATCTGCGCGCCGGTGCGGCGTCCGGCTGGGATTATTCCTCACGCTGGCTGCGCGATCCGGACAGACTGGCGAGTATCCGCACCACACAATTCATTCCGGTCGACCTGAACGCGTTCCTCTACAAACTGGAAAACGCAATTTCGAATATCTCCGGCCTGAAAGGCAACCGGGAGACGCAGGCGCTGTTCCGGCAGAAAGCGGAGATCCGCCGCGACGCCATTACCCGCTATCTGTGGGATGACGAAGACGGATGCTTCCGCGATTACGACTGGCATCGTCAGCAACTGGCGCTGTTTTCTGCCGCCAGCGTGGTGCCGCTGTTTGTCGGGCTCGCGACGCACGGACAGGCCGAAAGGGTCGCCGCCGTGGTACGCGAACGGCTGCTGACTTCCGGCGGTTTGCTGGCCACGGAGTTTGAAACCGGCGAACAATGGGACAAACCGAACGGCTGGGCACCGCTGCAATGGATGGCGATCCAGGGCTTCAAGCTGTACGGCAATGACGCGCTGGGCGACGAAATCGCCCGCAGCTGGCTGCGAACGGTGAATCAGTTTTATCAGAAACATCACAAGCTGATTGAGAAATACCACATTTCCGGCAGCGCCGCGCGCGAAGGGGGCGGCGGCGAATATCCGCTTCAGGACGGTTTCGGCTGGACCAACGGCGTTGTCCGCCGCCTGATCGGGCTGTATGGCGAGAATTACGAGTAAAGGTCTGACGCGCCAGTGCAGGAACAACCGTTTCATTGAAGGTATGTTAATACTGCCGGGACTCTCACTGCTTTGGGAAGCGGCAAAATAGCGATAGAGTTAAGCCCCGTCGTAAGCCGTTTTCACCGAAACATGAGAGTCAACACGATGCAGCCCGTCAAAAAATTCCGTTTTTATCGCCCGCTGAAAGGCCACAGTCACACGTTTGGTGAACAATGGTTCGCCCTCAAAGCCGAAGCATTCGCCCGGTTCTTTGGCACGCCGACGTTCCTCATCGCGCAGACAGTGATTGTGGCAGTCTGGATCTACCTGAACATCTCCGGGCTGTCCAAATTCGACCCCTATCCGTTTATTCTTCTGAATCTGGCCTTCAGTTTGCAGGCAGCTTACGCGGCACCGCTGATTTTACTGGCGCAGACCCGTCAGGCCGAACGCGACCAGGCACACGCGCTGACGGATGCTCAGCACCGTGAAGATCTGGATGATGCGATGGCAAAACGTCAGACTGTGGCTGAAGAAAATTCCGCCCAGTTACTGGTTTTAGTCCAGCAGAACATTCAGTTGACCTCGCTGACCAAAGAGCTGGCCGAGCGGATTGAAACCCTGACAACGCAGCTGGCCAGCCGGTAAACAAAACGCTACACCTCCTCATTCAAGTCACTTTTCTTTCGATAAATATCAGGCCGGGTTATCGCCCACGCATAATCCGGCCTGTTTACCGGTTCGTAACCGAATTTTTCATACAACCAGGGCGCGGTGGTGGTGAACAACACCATGCGGCGCAGGCGCGCGGAAACCGGATGCGACTGGCAGCATTCGACCAGCCAGCCGCCGAGGTTGTTACCCTGATAGTCTTCCAGCACATAGACGTCGCACAGGTAAGCAAAGGTGGCGTAATCAGTGATAAAGCGGGCGAAACCGATTTGTTTTTCGCCTTCAAACAGACCAAAGTTGAGACTGTTTTCAACGGAATCGCGCACGGTTTGCTCGTCAATTCCGGCAGCCCACGTTGAGCGGGTCAGGTAACGATGGATCGCCGGAATATCCTGCGCGGTTTTATCCGTGGTGATATGGAATGCGCCTTTTGTCCACTGGCATACGTCGGTTGCTGTCACTGTATTCTCCGCGAGTTTCGGTTGTTTTAATGATCACCGTACGAATGTAGCGCAGGCCGGTCGAGATTTCATACAGTCGGGCTGTAAAAAGCTGGCTGAATGCTGTATCCTGCACTCATCATTAATATGCTGTATATAATTACAGTATAAGGAGCGAGTCATGGCTGTTGAAACAAAATTTGTTGTCGTCAGAAAAGGTGAAGAGAAAATGACATTTGCCAATAAAAAAGATGCAGACGCTTACGACAAGATGCTCGATATGGCAGATACCTTCACCGAGTGGTTATCGCAGAGCGGGCTTGAGATTGACGAAGTGCTGGCGGAAAATATCGCGCTGCACCTCGCTGAGCAAAAAGATGCCGTTCAGCATATCCTGCGCACCAGTAAATTACCGGAAACCGTAGCGGTCGTTGCTGACGAGACCACTGAAGAAACCGCAGAGCCTGTAGCCGTGGAACACGTCGAAGCGGATGCAGAAACGGAAGAAAAAGCAGCACCTGCACCGAAAAAAGCCCGCGCAGTGAAAGCCGCCTGACTATTTTGCCATAAAGAGCGACGGAAACAGAAAGGGCACGCACTGGCAATATCCCGCGTGCCCCTTTATCACTGCATTTGCGCAACGTTTTCCCGCCAGAAATCAGCGAATTTCCGCTTCAACAATCGAGACGTAGCAACCTGTATCAATAATGCGGTTCAGTTTGAGATCGGCATCCGCCAGCAATGCTTTGATTTCATCTTCGGAACGCGTTTGCCCGCCATCAAAACTTGCCAGCAAAAGCAGATCGACTTCCTTGCCGCCGTGCCAGGCGTTTCCGCGCGGAATGACCGGTTCCATGATAAGCAGCTTCGAACCGGCGTGCATGGCATTGCGGCAGGTGCGTAGTATTTTGCGCGCCTGTTCTTCCGGCCAGTCCATCGTGATGTATTTCAACATATAAAAATCCGCCGTCGGGCAGGATTCAAAGAAACTGCCGGGATGCAATTCCCAGCGGGAATCATCGCCCAGCTCGCTGAGACGGTTTTTAGGCAAGACCTGCGGCTGATCGAATAAAATACCGTGCAGCGTCGGATTATGTTGCAACACTTTTAATAATAATCCGCCCATGCCACCGGCAATATCCACGACGGTTGATTTATCAGGGAAATGATAACTCCGAACGATGAAGTTATTTTCAATCGAAGACATGGATGACATTCCCCGGTCAAAATCATTAATACCGTCATGCGCACTTTCCTGAGCCCAATACTCGTAGAAATTCATACCGTAACGATTTTTAAAGGCGGATTCGCCGCGAATATTTTCTATAACATTTCCGAGCGGAAGCCAGAGTGTTTCATGCGTCAGCATTAATACTGCCGCACGCAGGGAACCGGGGACGTCTGAACGTAAGAATTCGGCGGAAGGCGTCAGGGAAAACTCACCGTTTTCATGTTCCTTAAAGATATTCTTAGACGCCACCATCCGCATCACACGGTAGAGTTGCCGCGGGTTGACGCCCAGTTCTTTGCCCAGTACATCGGGCGTTTTAGGGCCTTTGACCAGACAATCAGCAACGCATAACTCCGCCACGGCGCGCAGTGACGCCTGAAAGGTATATCCCATTGCCTGCTCTAATAAATGCAAAGCCGCTGAATCACTTTCTGAAATAGCAACAGTTGTGTTAGTCACAATAATTCTCCACGCAAAATTGAAATGCGAATAAATTTGCAAAACAACGCTGCAATTTTATTTGTCCATAGAGAGAAATTATTCTCGGGAAAAACATTAGGACAGAAAAAGAGAAACAACAATGTCAGGGTAAATTCAGAAAAGATAAACCCGTAAAGATAACGGGCCGCTGTCATTTAAACGGGACGCGACTTTATTTGATAAAATAAAAATGGCGTTACCGGGACGCCATTTTTGTTAGTTTTCAGAGCCAGATTACTTCGTCTCGTATTTATTTCGGCTCGTAACGAATATATCCCGCTACGCCGCCTTTACCGCCATCTTTTGGATGATTAATGCCGTCGCTGACGCTGACCACCGGGAAATCAAACGGCGATACGCCTTCGATACAGGCGACATTCACGCCATAGAATTCAGGATTGGAACGGCGCTGGTGGAAGGTGTAAATCCCGCAAACTGAGCAGAAGAAATGGGCTGCTTCGCCGGTATTGAACCGGTATTCGGTAAGCGAGTCCTTGCCCTTGATCACATCCACTTCCTGAGCCGGGACGACGACCGCCCCGCGCATACGGCAGAACGAACAATTGCAGCGGAGCACGTTGTTATAGCCATCAGTCAGTACGGCGCTGAAGACAACCGAACCGCAATGACATTGGGCGGACACTTTATCTGACATGGAAATCTCCTGAGATCGTCCGGCAAATGAGCGGGTTAGCCGGTTTACCGTGTTGACTGTTTTCATAGAAGCTGACAGGCGTTCAGTTACGTTAGCCGCTTTTTTATCATTGCTCAACCGCATGACAACACGTCAGGTTGGCGCTATGTTACTGGCAATTTATTTTTGCGGAGCGGGTAATGGACATTATCGGGATCATTCTCTCGGCGGGGAAAGCCTCAGTTAACGTGGCGCTTTACACGCTGATCCCAATCATGGTGGTCATGCTGATCATCATGAAGTACCTGGAAGTTCGTGGCGTTCTCGACGGGATTGTCCGGCTGGTGACGCCGGTTTTACGCCCTTTTGGCGTCACGGGTATGGCAGTATTTGCCCTGATCCAGCTGAATTTTGTGAGTTTCGCGGCACCGCTGGCGTCACTGGCGCTGATGGAAAAGAGAGGGACGTCCGACCGCCATCTCGCCGCCACGCTGGCCATGCTTTTTGCCATGGGGCAGGGCAATGTGTTTTATCCGCTTATTCCTTACGGCCTGCACTGGGGCGCGGCGATTATCATTTCTATTGTCGGTGGACTCGGCGCAGCCAGTGCGACCTACTATCTGTTTGGCCGTCGTCTTTCGGCCACCGCACCGGAACGTGAAGGTAATCCGCTGGAAGACAAGGCCGGCAAAGGGCTGATCGCCATCATTAACGGCGCGGGCTCGGATGCAATCCGTCTGGCGCTGGGTTCTGTGCCGATGCTGATCCTCTCGCTGACCGTCGTCGGTATTTTAAAAGAAGCCGGGGCGATTGAGTTTCTGACCCGTCTGCTCGGGCCAGTGCTGGGATATTTCAGTATTTCAGACGTGTACGTTCTGCCCGCGCTGACCAAAATGCTTGCGGGCGGCACCGCCTATTACGGCGTGGTGTCTGACCTGATTCATCGCGGGCTTTTTTCCCCGCAGCAGGTCAATGCTTCCAGTGGTTTTCTGATCCAGACGCTCGATTTACCCGGTATCGGTATTTTTCTGGGGATCGCCAGCCGCTTCGTCCGGCTGTTCCGCTTTGCGCTACCGGGCGCGATCATCGGCATCCTCATTCGCAGCACTATTCATGCATTGGTATTTTGACTGTTCAAGGGAGTTTTTTATGAAAGAGAAGTTTCCGCAAGGCTTTATGTGGGGCGGCGCGACAGCGGCCAATCAGGTTGAAGGGGCGTACGATCAGGACGGCAAAGGGCTGTCGATTGTTGATGCCATTCCCGGCGGTAAAGACCGGTTACGCATTGTTTCTTCAGCAGAATTTGATTTCACGCTGGATACCGAAAAATACACCTATCCGAACCACATGGGCATCAATCACTATCATCGTTTTGAGGAAGATATTGCCCTGTTTGCGGAAATGGGTTTCAAATGTTACCGCTTCTCTATCGCCTGGACACGCATCTATCCAGATGGCATTGAACAACAGCCGAACGAAGCCGGTCTGGCGCACTATGACAAGGTGATTGACGCCTGTATCACGCACGGTATCGAGCCGGTAATTACCCTTTCCCACTACGAAATGCCGCTGCATCTGGCGACCGAATTCGGTGGCTGGAAAAACCGTGAACTGATCGGCCACTTCGAGCGTTTTGCCCGCACGGTGCTGACGCGATTTGGTCATAAAGTGAAATACTGGATGACCTTCAACGAGATCAACAGTGCGGCGCATTTCCCGATCATGAGCCAGGGGCTGACGGTCAAAACCGGCGCGCTGGAAGCTCAGGCCAAATTCCAGGCATGGCATAACCAGTTCGTGGCCAGCAGCCTGGCGGTCAAAATTGCCCGCGAAACGAATGCTCAGATTCAGATCGGCTGCATGATCCTGTTCGCCACCCATTACGCCTATGACTGCAATCCGGTGAACCAGCTGGAAACCCTGAAAGAGACGCAGGCGTTTAACTTCTACTGCGCGGACGTGCAGGCGGGCGGTAAATATCCGTACTACGCCAAACGTTTATGGGAATCGCAGGGCGTCGTGCTGGACATTCAGCCGGACGATCTGGCGCTGATTAAACAGCACACGGTGGATTACATTGGTTTTAGCTATTACATGTCTTCAACCATCAACAAAACCAATCCCGAGGCGGTGTCCGCGCAAGGCAACCTGCTCGGTGGCGCGCGTAACCCGTTCCTCGAAGCCAGCGACTGGGGCTGGGAAATCGATCCGGTGGGCCTGCGCATCGCGCTGAACCAGCTTTACGACCGCTATGAAAAGCCGCTGTTTATTGTTGAGAATGGGTTAGGTGCCGTCGATAAGCCGGATGAAAACCACTTTATCGCCGATGATTACCGTATCAACTACCTGCGCCAGCATATCGCTGCGATGGCAGAAGCCATTGAAGACGGCGTGGATCTGATGGGTTACACGCCATGGGGTTGTATCGATCTGGTGAGTATGTCCACCGGCGAGATGAGCAAACGCTACGGCCTGATTTATGTCGATCTCGATGACAAAATCTCCGGCACCGGCAACCGTTACAAGAAGAAATCTTTCCACTGGTATCAGAAAGTGATCGCCACCAACGGCGCAGATATCAGCTAAAACGATGATGTGACAAATTACGAAAAAAACGGGCGGAGAAATCCGCCTGAATTTTTTAACAACAAATTTTAAAAGTGACGTCCGTTTACCCGATATGTTTAGCGCGACCTGCAAGCGGGGCAATCACCAGCTGTAGCGCGTTAACTGCCGTCAGCACAATCAAAGGCACCGTCCAGCTGTGGCTGACTTCGTGCAGCATGCCAAAAACTAACGGCCCCAGCGCCGCCACGCCATACCCCACGCATTGCGCCATCCCGGAAAGTGCCGCTGCCTGGCGGTGGTCTGTCGCCCGCAGATTAAATAACGACAGGCAAATCACCATGGAAGCGCCAGCGCCAAGACCGGCAATAACCAGCCACAACAAGGGCAAAGCAGGGAAGATCAGCAGCCCGGCTAATCCGGTGAAAATGGCCAGTGAGGCGATGAAACTGATCCCGCGCTGATCCCGGTATTTTTTCAGCGCCGACATGCAGACCAGATTGGCCACGATCGCCACCGCCTGATAGACAAATAACATCCAGCCCGCGCTTTCCTGGCTGATGCCGTGTGAACTGGCGTAAGGCGTGAACCAGTCTATCAGGGTGTAAAAAACCATCGACTGAAGCGCCATAAACAAAGAAACCTGCCAGCCCAGCATTGATTTCCACGGTGATTTCAACCGGCCAGGCGCCGCCTGCTGACGCGATAATTCACGCGGTTGCGTATTTTTCAACAGCGGCAGCCACGCGACGGTGGCGATAAGGGCAGGGACAATCCAGATGCCGAGCGACAGTCTCCAGCCAAAACCACTGATGTGCTGCAAAGGAGCCGCCATGCCGGAGGCAAGACTGGCAGTAATCGCCATGGTTGAGGCATACAGGCCAATATATTTGGTCGTATGGTGTTTAAAATCGCGCTTAATTAACGGCGGAAGCAGCACGTTTGCCGCAGCAATCCCGGTGCTGAGGATCACGGTGCCGGCCCACAATCCGCTGGCATACGGCATCACGCGCACCACAGAGCCCAGCGTGATGAGGCAAACCGCGACCCATAAACTTTTCTCCAGTCCGGTTTTATTTCCGCACCAGGAAGCCAGCGGCGCAATAGCCGCAAACAGGATCAAAGGGATAAAATTGAGCAGCCCGGCGGCTGAAGCACTCAGTCCAAACATCGCGCAAATATCTGCCAGAACCGGACCGGTTGCGGTGATCGGGGAACGTAAATTCGCTGCCGTGAGAAGGATAAGAAACAGGAAAAAAGCAGAATTGGCAATTGACGAAGGACGCGCCGACGACGTCTGAGGCTGAGTCATAAATACACCGCACAATGAGCAGGATTATCCTGCAGAAAGTGCGTTGGTTGACGTTAACGCTTACGCAAAAGGGCGGGCACCCTGATGTCTGGCGGCGATATTACACAGAGATGTCCGCTCTGTAAATATGTTGTGATCTGGAAAATAAACCCACTGACTACCACTAAAAAGACTAGTATGAAAAGTATTGCCCGCTGCGGGTGATAAACCCGTTCTGCCTCCCTGACCTTTACCCTCTCTCCTTTTTATGTGAACTCTAATCGCAGCTCAGGCAACTGCCTTCTCGGGTCCGCGTATGGTATGAAGATGTGAAAAAGACTGTCATTAACTGGTTCAAAAGCAAACGCGCACCGCCTGTTATTTCAATCACGCGGCGTCACCGGGCCAGCGCGCTGGAGCAACCGGTGCCGATCCGCACGGAGCTTTTCTCGGCAGATCAGATGGAACGCTACGGCGGGAAACTGGCGCTCTCGCACAAGCTCTCCGGTAAAAAACTCCCGTATTACCTGCTTAAACGCCTCGATGATAATGAAAAAGTCCTGACCCGAAGTTGTCTGATTTTAAGCAACGGAGAGAAAGCGAGCATCACGCCGGCCGGTGAATGGCTGCTCGATAACTTTTATCTGATTGAAGAACAAATCCGCCTGGTACGTCAGTTGCTGCCGAAAAACTTCGGCAAAGGCCTGCCGTCGCTCGGCGCTCCACATTTCTGCCCGCGTATATATGACATCGCCACGGAAGTCGTCAGCCACAGTGACGGGCTTCTGGATGTCACCACGCTCACCCGATTTTTTACCACCTATCAGAGCGTCAAACCGCTGACGCTCGGCGAGCTGTGGGCATTTCCCGGCATGCTGCGGCTGGCGCTGATTGAGAATCTGCGCCGCGTCAGCATTGAAGTGGCGAATGCCCAGCAGGAACGCAATCTGGCCGATTACTGGGTCAATAAATTGCAAGACAGCGCTGAAAACGATCCGTCCGGTCAGATCATTATTATCGCCGATATGGCGCGCACCAATCCGCCGCGCACCAGCGCGTTTGTCGCCGAACTGGTGCGTCGCTTACAAGGGCATGGCTCGATGCTGGCGCTGCCGCTGACCTGGGTGGAACAACGCCTTAGCGAAGTCGGGCTGACGCAACGTGAAGTGATCGACAAATTTAACCAGCAGCTGGCCGCTAATCAGCTTTCTGTCAGCAACAGCATTATGGGTTTACGCCAGCTGACCGAAATGGACTGGGCTGATTTTGCCGAAAATCTCAGCGTGGTGGAGCAGACGTTGCACGGCGACCCGGCCGGGATTTATCCGCTGATGCATTTTGATACCCGCGATAATTACCGCCATCAGATTGAACGTCTCTCACGCAATTCCCGTCATGACGAAGCCTTTGTCGCCGCCCGCGCCGTAGCTCTGGCCCGCGAGGCAACGGTTTCTTATCAGCAACAACACGTCGGCTACTATCTGATTGATGCCGGGAGAAAAACGTTAGAGAAAGATCTCAACGCCCGTTCTTCCCTGATCACCCGTATACGCGCCAGACTGAGCCAGACGCCGCTGCTTTCGTGGCTCGGCAGTCTGTTGCTGCTGACCACGGCCGTTACCGCCGATGCGCTTTACCGCTCAGCACATCCGGCGCTGCACTGGCTTTGGTGGGCGCTGCTGATTCCTGTGGTGCTGGTCGCCAGCCAGTTTGCGCTTAATCTTCTCAGTGAAATCACCACCCGTAGCCGCACGCCGCAACCGTTGCCGCGTCTGGAATTCGCCGGGGGTATTCCTGAAAACGCCAGTACGCTGGTGGTCATTCCCTGTCTGCTGGGCAGCCAGAAAAATATTGATGCGCTGATTAACAGCCTCGAGGTGTGTTACATCGGCAACATGCTCGCGCACCTGAATTTCGCGCTGCTGAGTGATTTCCATGACAGCACTCAACGCGATAATCCTGAAAATGACGCGCTGCTGATTTACGCCACCCGCCAGATCCAGTCCCTGAACCGCCGTTATCCCGCCACGCAGGGCGCACGGTTTTCGCTGTTGCATCGCGACAGTGAACTGAATACGGCGCAGGGCGTGTGGATGGGGTATGAGCGTAAGCGCGGTAAACTGAACGCGCTGAACCGCTGGCTGCGCGATGAGGGCCAGCCGTTCTCGCTGATTGAAGGCAGCACGCAGGAACATTTGCGGCAGGTTAAATACGTGATTACGCTCGACAGCGATACGGTTCTGCCGCGCGCGACGGCGCATCAGCTGGTGGCTGCGATGGCGCATCCGCTGAATCATCCGGTGTACAACGAAAAGCTTCAGCGGGTGGTTTCCGGTTACGCCATTCTCCAGCCACGGCTGGCGGAAGAAATCCCGGAAAACGGGCAGGGACGTTACGCCGCGTTATGCAGCAGCGTGCCTGGAAACGATCCGTACTCGTCCATGTCGTCCGATATCTATCAGGATTTATTCGGCGAAGGCTCATTTGTCGGGAAAGGCATTTACGACGTGGATGTCTTTATTCAGGCCACGGAAAATACCTG
The DNA here is from genome assembly GCF_017655185.1 of Rahnella sp. ChDrAdgB13. Taxonomy (NCBI): domain Bacteria; kingdom Pseudomonadati; phylum Pseudomonadota; class Gammaproteobacteria; order Enterobacterales; family Yersiniaceae; genus Rahnella; species Rahnella sp. ChDrAdgB13. The sequence goes on from NZ_JAEMGT010000092.1 coordinate 86,203, forward strand.
CCCGGAAAATCTGGTGCTCAGCCATGATTTACTGGAAGGCTGTTACGCCCGCTCAGGGATGCTCAGCGATGTGGTGTTATACGAGCAATATCCTGACCATTATCTGGCGGATGTGGCGCGCAAAACCCGCTGGATCCGCGGTGACTGGCAGCTTCTGAACTGGCTGGGTTTACGGGTGACCCAGGAAGACGGCCAGCGCGCCCGCAATCCGCTGACCCTGCTTTCACGCTGGAAACTGTTTGATAACCTGCGCCGGAGTCTGGTCGCGCCCGCCTTATTAATCCTCATTTTCAGCACGCTGATTCTGGTGCCCAACAAGCTTTACTGGTTCGGCTTTATCAGCTTTATGTTGCTGTTCCCCGCAGGGGTTGCGCTGGTGCTGGATTTGTTCAATAAAGGCCCGCGACGCGCGCTGATCCCGCATCTGAAAAGCGTATTTTCTGCCACCGTCAGCCGGGTCTCGCGTATTTTTCTGCACCTGATGACTTTGCCGCATGAAGCGGTTTACTCCGTACAGGCAATTTTGCTGACGCTGTGGCGGCTGAACGTCAGCCATCGCAAACTGCACGAATGGGCGAGCGTGAGTATTGGCGCACAAAGCCGGGCGCATTCTCCGGAATATTTTTATCGCCGGATGTGGGCCAACCCGCTGGCCGGTGTGGCGGTAATTTTAGTGGCGGCGTATTCCCATCTGCCGCTGCTGGCATTCGCACTTCCGCTGGGCATTCTGTGGTTTCTGGCGCCGCGCATTCTGTGCTGGCTCAGTCAGCCTGCAAAACGTGATATGCCGGATCTCAATGTTCTGCAACACGCTTTCCTGCGCCAGACTGCGCGCCAGACCTGGGCTTTCTTCGAAGATTTCGTCACGGAAACTGAAAACTGGCTGCCGCCGGATAACTTCCAGGAAATCCCGCAGCCCACCATTGCACACCGCACGTCACCCACCAATATCGGCCTTTCTTTGCTGGCCAATATTACCGCGTGGGATTTCGGCTACCTCACGCAAAAAGAGGTGCTGGAACGCACCAGCCTGACGCTGGATACGCTCGACAAACTCGAGCATTATCGCGGTCATCTGTATAACTGGTACGACACGCGCACGCTTGAACCGCTGAATCCGCGCTACATTTCGAGCGTGGACAGCGGCAATCTGGCCGGGCATTTACTGACGCTCAGCACCGGTTTACGGTTGTGGCGCACGCAGCCTGCGATGGATATCGGACGATGGCTGACCGGGCTGGAAGATACCTTGCAAATGGCCGAAAAGCAGACGCCAATGCCGGTGCTGAACAAACTCCGCCAGCTGATGCCGCATACTGCGGCAAACGTGCAGGCGCTGGATCCTTTGCGGGAAATGCACGCGCTGATCACGCCTGCAGATGGCGTCTGGCTGCAACGTCTGGCCGCACAAATTGACGCCGGTCTGGAAGAGTGGACTGAGTTTTATGGTGCGTTTTCGCCGGAAGTGCAAAGCGGCGTCCTGCCTTCATTGCAATGGCTGGCGCAACAGGATGCACGAACGCAGCCGGATTTATCCCGCGCGATCGGGCTGGCGCGTCAGCGGCTTGACATCATCCGTGAGCTGGAGAAACGCCTGAACGACCATGCGCGCATGGATTTCCAGTTCCTCTACGACAAAAACACTCATCTGCTGACCGTCGGCTATAACTGCGACGCGCATAAAATGGACAGCGGGAAATACGATCTGCTGCCGTCGGAAATCCGCCTCACCAATTACGTCACCATTGCCACCAATCAGTTGCCGCAAAAAAGCTGGTTCGCGCTGGGCCGGTTATTCACGGTGATCGACAAGCAACCGTCGCTGATGTCGTGGAGCGGCTCGATGTTTGAATACCTGATGCCGCAGCTGGTCATGCCTGCGTATCCGGACACGCTGCTGGTGCAGATGTGCCAGACCGCGGTTGACCGGCAAATTGCCTGGGGCAGAGAGAACAAGGTTCCGTGGGGGATTTCGGAGTCCGCGTATGCCGCGTTTGATCTCAACCAGAATTATCAGTATCACGCGTTTGGCGTGCCCGGCCTCGGGCTGAAACGCGGGCTCGCCGAAGACATGGTCGTCGCGCCTTACGCCACGCTGATGGCGCTGATGATCCGGCCACAGGAAGCCTGCCTCAATCTGGCTGAGCTGGAAAATCGCGGCGCACGCGGCGAATACGGTTTTTATGACGCGCTCGACTACACGCCGTCTCGCCTGATCCGCGGGCAGATTTACATCGTGGTGCGCTCGTACATGGCTCACCATCAGGGCATGGGTTTTCTGGCGCTGGCGAATGTGCTGCTCGATGCGCCCATGAACGCGCGCTTTGCGGCGAATGCGGCATTCCAGTCTGCGCGCCTGCTTTTGCAGGAACGCGTACCGGACGCCGTGGAGCTTTACAGCCCGCGCCGTCATTTCGAATCCCACGACAGCACGCTGCAAAAAGTAAATATCGAGCTGCGCGAATTCAGCAACGCCGACAGCCCGGCGCCGGAAGTTCAGCTGCTTTCCAATACGAATTATCATCTGATGGTGACGCAGGCGGGCGGCAGCGTCAGCCGCTGGAAAGACCTGACGCTGACCCGCTGGCGGGAAGATGCGACGCGCGATGACCGGGGGATATTCTGTTATCTGAGTGATCCGGAATCCGGCACGGTCACCAGCAATACATGGCAGCCGCTCGGCAAACAAAAGGGCACGTATCACGCCGTACTGACCGATGCCGGTGCCGAGTTCCGCCGCACTCACGGTTCGCTGACAATGCAGACGCATATCGTGGTTTCACCGGAAGATGATGTCGAAATCCGCCGGATGACGGTCACGCATCATGGCCGCCATGCCCGTGAGCTGGAAATTACCACTTATGCCGAAGTCGTACTGGCACCAGCGGCTAATGACGCGGCGCATCCGGCATTCAGCAATCTGTTTGTGCAGACTGAACTGATGCCCGCGCAGGAAGGGATTCTGTGCCATCGCCGCCCGCGCGAGCCGGAAGAACAGTGCCCGTGGATGTTCCACATGATGGCGATCCACGGTTCCGTCGAGCGGGAAACGTCATTTGAAACTGACCGCGCGCAGTTTATCGGGCGCGGCAATACGGCCTCCAATCCGCAGGCATTACGCCGTGCCGGGGCACTCAGTAACAGCGCCGGAGCGGTGCTGGATCCGGTGATGGCAATCCGTCAGCGCATCCGCCTGAAACCCGGTGTACCGGTCATCATCGATATGGTTTACGGGATTGCCGACACCCGCCTGCAAAGTCTGGCGTTGCTGGAAAAATACCGCGATCATCATATTGCTGATCGGGTATTTGAAATCACCTGGTCGCACAGTCAGGTGGTGCTGCGTCAGCTGAATGCCACCGAGGAAGACGCAGGGCTGTTTAACCGGCTGGCCGGTGCCATTCTGTTCGCCAGTCAGGAAATGCGCGGCGATGCGCAGGCGGTCAGCGCTAACCGTCGCGGGCAATCCGGCCTGTGGGGGCAATCGCTTTCCGGCGATTTGCCGGTGGTTCTGCTGACAATGACCAGCAATGAAAATATCGGGCTGGTGACGTTGCTGATCCGTGCGCACCATTACTGGCGGTTGAAAGGGCTGAAAGTCGATCTGGTGATTCTGTGTAATGATTCCGGCGGCTACCAGCAGGCGTTGCAAAACCAGATCCTCAGCCTGGTGGCGTCCGGCGCGGGTTCCAGCCAGACCGATATTCCGGGCGGCATTTTTGTCCGTAATGGCGAACAGATGACGCAGGACGACCGCACACTGCTGATGAGCGTCGCCCGCGTGGTGATCGACGACCGCCGCGGGGCGCTGGCAGATCAGCTGAATCAGCGCATGCAGCCACCGCATGTTTCACTGCCCGCTTTACTGCCGGTACGCACGCTAAACGACAATCAGCCGGTCACGGCTCCTCCACGTGACCTCAGTTATTTCAACGGACATGGCGGATTCTCGCCGGACGGGCGTGAGTATCAGATAGTCCTCAACGACGGAGCAAATACCCCTGCGCCATGGTCGAACGTGCTTGCGAATGCGGAATTTGGCTCGGTGATTTCAGAAAGTGGTCAGGCTTATACCTGGTATGAAAATGCCCATGAATACCGCCTGACACCGTGGGAAAACGACCCGGTCAGCGACAGTTCCGGCGAAGCGTTTTATCTGCGCGATGAAGAGACCGGCAGCGTATGGTCTCCGGCACCATTGCCCGTGCGAGGACCCGGCGGCTACGTGACGCGACACGGTTTTGGTTACAGCGTTTTCGAGCATACCGAACGGGGGATCAGCAGCGAAATGACGGTGCTGGTCGCTGAGCACGCACCGGTCAAACTGATCATGCTTACGCTGACCAACGTTTCCGGCAGGCCGCGCAGGCTTTCGGTGACCGGTTACGTCGAGTGGGTGATGGCCGATCTGCGGGTGAAATCAGCCATGCATATTGTCACCTCGGCGGCACACGTTGTGCAGGGCTGCGGCGTGCTGGCGACCAATCATTACACCAGCAACGGCTCACCGCGCACGGCCTTTTTTGCCGTGACCGGCGCACATTGTTCCGTGAGCGGCGACCGCCGTGAATTCCTCGGAAGAACAGGTTCCGCCGCATCACCCGCAGCAATGAAGACGCAGCGCCTGTCGGATAAAACCGGCGCAATGCTTGATCCTTGCGGCGCGGTACAGTCAGCGACCACGCTGATTGACGGCGATCAGCGCACCTTTACTTTTGCGCTGGGTCTGGGGCAAAACGCCGGAGACGCCGAAGCGCTGATCCATCAGTTCTTCCAGGAAGGCGCAGCACAGGCTGAGCTGGATCGCGTTCATCATCACTGGCATCAGGTGCTGGATAAAATTCAGATCACCACGCCGGATAAATCCGTCGATTTACTGACTAACGGCTGGCTGATTTATCAGACCCTCGCCAGCCGTATACTGGCGCGCAGCGGGTATTATCAGTCCGGCGGCGCGTTTGGTTTCCGCGATCAGTTGCAGGATACGCTGGCGCTGACGCATGCCGCGCCACAACGTATGCGCGAGCAGATCCTGCTGTGCGCCTCGCGGCAGTTTATTGAAGGCGACGTCCAGCACTGGTGGCATCCACCGACCGGCAATGGCGTCCGCACGCGCTGCTCGGACGATTATCTGTGGCTGCCGCTGGCAATCAGTCATTATATTGCCGTGACCGGTGATGGCGCGGTGGCAAAAGAAATCGTGCCATACCTCGAATCGCGTCTGCTGGCTCCCGGCGAGGAATCTTTCTATGAACAACCTTTGGTCAGCAACACGCAGGAAACCCTGTGGGCGCACGGCGTCCGCGCGCTGAAATACGGGCTGAAGCTGGGTGACCACGGCCTGCCGCTGATGGGCGCAGGCGACTGGAATGACGGCATGAATCTGGTCGGGCTGGGCGGACGCGGCGAAAGTGTCTGGCTGGGCTTCTTCCTCTATGACGTTCTGCAACGTTATGGCGCGCTGGCGGAAGAGCGTCAGGACGCAGAGGTCGCCACGCTTTGCCGTGAACACTCTGCGCGGCTCAGACAAAATCTCAACGATCACGCCTGGGACGGCGACTGGTATTTGCGCGGCTATTTTGACGACGGACAAACGCTGGGTTCGCATCTGAATAACGAATGTCAGATCGACGCCATCGCCCAAAGCTGGTCGGTGCTTTCCGGTGCGGGAACACCTGACCGCACCGCCAGCGCCATGCAGTCAGTAGATAAATACCTGGTTGACAATGACGCCGGTTTAATCAAACTGCTGACGCCGCCTTTCGACGGCAACGGCCCGAACCCCGGTTATATTCGCGGCTATCTGCCGGGTGTCCGCGAGAACGGAGGCCAGTACACGCACGGCGCTATCTGGGCAGTCATGGCCTTTGCGAAACAGGGCAATATTGAGCGTGCCTGGGAACTGATGGCGATGATCAACCCGATCAATCACAGCCTGACCGCAGAGGCGGTTGGCCGGTACAAAGCCGAGCCTTACGTGATTTCCGCTGATATCTATTCGGTCGCGCCGCACAGCGGACGCGGTGGCTGGAGCTGGTATACCGGTTCCGCCGGGTGGACGTACCGCCTGATCACCGAATCATTGCTGGGGATCACGCGCAAAGGCGACACCATTTCCATTCACAGCCAGCTTCCGGAAAACTGGCCGGAAATCAGCATCGCATACCAGCAAGGCAGCAGCCGTTATCTGATTACCGTGCGCAAAAGTACGGAAGAATATCGCGTGACGCTGGACGGCAACTTGCTGGCGAATGATGAGATCCCGCTCACCGATGACGGGCAGGATCATCACGTTGACGTTGAACTGGGAAGGGGGGCTAAAAACGAATAAATCTGCGGTCTGAATAAATGTCCGGCAACAGGCACCGCCTTGTTGCCGGATTTAGCGGGGCTTTTTTGTACAAACACAAATCCTGTCTTAGAATAATTTTTACGGGCCTGATCACGCTCATATCAATGATTTAAATTTTTTAGATAAAATTATGTCTTTATAATCAAAGAGATTATCTAAATGATAAAAAATTCAAGCCGGGTTCTGTGTTTCTTCTTACTCCTTGTCGCCGTGGGTCTCCATGCCGATGAAATTAATTTATATTCCTTCAATACCGGTTCTTTTGTTTACCACCTGACCGGTAACTACGGGCAATACAACGAGTTTTTCGATAATAAATTCATGTCGGTAGAACGTAAATTCTCTGAAGACTCCAAATACAGCGCACTGGTCGGTACCATGAACAACAGCTTCGGCGACCGCTGTATTGCGCTTGGGCTGCGCCGGGACTGGATCCAGGGAGATTCCAACTGGGTGTTTAAAGGCGTCTACGGTTATACCGGCGAGTTCTTTTTCGACGCTTTCAAACACTGCGGCGATGACGGTTCCTATGAGGATTTCAAAAAAGTCACCGGCATCGGATTTTCACCGTACATCTACCATGCCATCCAGTACAACTTCACCAGCTATTTCGGCGTAGAAACCGGGATCATCATTCCTTCCGTGTTTGTGGTCAGCGTGCAGTGGAGTTTCAGGTAGCGGTAAATTACAGCGGATCGTTTTCCGTCACAGAGGCAAACAGGACATGTACTTTACCCGTCAGCTTTTATCCTGAAAAGTGGGGTGGATACGAACATCAACATTTCGTCCGCCACCGAAGTGTCACCCATTTTTGCGTCTTATAGTGAGCTCCTAAGACATTCATACCGGAGCATTTTATGATCGCTGTACTTTTCGAGGCTGACGCCTTTCCTGAACAACGGGACCGCTACTTTGAGCTGGCCGCAGAGCTAAAACCTTTGCTGGACGACGTTGCGGGTTTTATTTCTATTGAACGTTTTCAGAGCCTGAGTACACCGGGAAAAATTTTGTCGCTGTCATGGTGGGAAAATGAAGCGTCGGTGCTGGCGTGGAAAAAGAATCTTAAACATCAGGCTGCACAATCCGAGGGACGGAACACTATTTTCTCTTTTTACCGGATCCGCGTTGTTGAGGTTCTCAGGGACTATTCATCTGAAAAAGGAGGTTATTCGCATGTATGATATTCACGTTATTCTCCGCAATGCGCCCGGTGAGCTGGCGCGCCTCGGTTCTGTCCTCGGCAAAAATGGTGTAGGGCTTGAAGGCGGCGGTGTGTTTACGGCAGGCGATGAAAGCCATGCGCATTTTCTGGTTGAAGAGGGCGAGCTGGCCCGCACGGTGCTGGCGGCAGCCGGGCTGGACGTCCGGCAGGTCACAAAGCCGGTCATCAGAAAGCTGAAACAGGAACGCCCCGGAGAACTGGGTGCCATTGCCGCAGTCATCGCGCAGAACGGGATTAACATATTGGTGCAGTACAGCGATCACGATAACCGGCTGATTTTGCTTACCGATAACAATACACTCGCCACACAGGTGACAGCAGAATGGGACGTACCGACTGAATGAGTTTACCCAACGTTCGTAAAACGGATGATGACGGATTGCAGCTTGAACTGTCGTTATCCGCGGTTGCTTCGGCCATTGCTGACCCTTCGCGGGTCAGCATGCTTTGCGCGCTGATGGATGGCCGCGTGTGGACCGCGACAGAGCTGAGTTCGGTCGCCAATATTGCGGCGTCCACCGCCAGCGCGCACCTGACCAAACTCCTCAACAGCGAATTAATTACCTGCCTTTCGCAGGGAAGACACCGTTATTACCGGCTGGCTGGCAGCGATGTCGCCCATCTTCTGGAAACCCTGATGGGGATTTCCATGAAATCCATGAAATCGCCGCAGCCCAAAACGCCGGTACATTTGCGCGTCGCGCGAACCTGCTATGACCATCTGGCAGGAAAAATCGCGGTCGGGATTTACGAATTCATGAGTAACGAAGGCTGGCTGGAACCTGACGGTAATGCGCTGACGCCCGCCGGAAAGCAGCATTTTGAAGATTTAGGCGCCATTCTGAACCCGAACACCCGGCGCAAAAGCAGCTGCGCGTGTCTTGACTGGAGCGAGCGACGTTTCCATCTCGGGGGCGATTCCGGCGCCGCTTTACTGGCCGCTTTTGAGCGAAAAGGGTGGCTGAACAGAACGCCGGGCTATCGCGAAGTCACGTTTACTGAAGAAGGGAAAAGGGCGTTTTTACGCATTTTCCAGATTGATGTGAAGTAATGGATTCAGGCGCATTCCTCGGGTCAACAGATTCATGCGCGCAGGATGATATTCAGTTTGTGGTTTCCGCAGAATCTGGATGCCGCCAGTGAAGTTTTGGCGCTAAATAGCTTTGAATCTGCTCAGTCGGTTGTTCATTGATCAGGCTGATAATCATGTCAAAACAATGAATTGCCAGCGCTTTGCAATCCTGCGCGACGGTATCAATTTTCACCGTGAGTGAGTCATAAAGATAGTGATCGTCAAAACTGCACAGATGAATATCGCTCCCGAGCAGTTTGTGCTGGCTCATATAACGCAATACTCCTTCCATCAGCCCGCAGGACGCGACATACAGCGCTTTAGGCGGACGCCCGAGCCGGGCACAAAGATTGGCAAACATTTCATAACCTGAGCTGGGATGATAATTTCCGTACATTATCCATTCAGGATTCAGGCTAACACCCGCACGCTCAAGCCCCAGCTGATAACCGGCCAGACGGTCGCGCGTTGGAGAGATGCGTGGCTGGCCGCCGAGAAAATAAAACTCATCCGGATGCTTTTTTGCCACCCGCGCGACCAGTTCGGCCGAGGATTCGATGGCTTCGCACACGACCAGCGGCAATTGCGTTTCCTGCAAATGACGGTCAAACAGAACCACCGGTAACTGCTGGCTGATTTTCACGTATTCCGCATCACTGAGCATACTGGACGCCACGATCAGTCCGTCTACCTGACGCTGGATAAGGTTATTCACCACCATGGTTTCCTGACTGGTGTTCTCATCCGTGCAGGCAATCAGCAGTTGCATGCCGTTCTCGCGGCAGAGCGTTTCAAGCTCGTTGGAACAGGCCGCAAAACCGTAGTTGGTCATTTCCGGGACAACCAGACCCAGCGTGAAGCTGCGGGTGACGTTAAGTGAACGGGCGTGGATACTGGGCTGATAATGCTGCTCGGCGGCCACCGCAAGCACGCGATCGCGCGTCGTATCGGAGATGCGAAACTTCTTGCTGTGTCCGTTAAGAACCTGGCTGGCAGTCGATTTCGATACGCCAGCCAGCTCTGCTATGCCACTGATAGTGATGCGTTTGGTCTTTTTCACTGCGCCATATTCTGTTGTCCGGAAAGGTTTATATTCTAACACGCAATCGGCTAACAGCCAGTGGCGCAGCGCAATCGGGTAATGGCCGCTGAAGTTTAATCTGGCCGGCAATACCGGGAAATAGCGTGAGGTCATCACCGCTTCCCCGTCGTTAATGAAGATCTCGATGCCCGAGCTGTCGCACATTACCGTCAGTTTGCGTAACGAGCCGTGCCAGATACGTTCTTCCGGCAATCCGGTGCGCCGGTTTTTACGCGTCAGATGCAGACAATCACCGTCCCATCTCAGCAGCAGGTCTCCGCCAAAATCAGCGTTGAAGGCCTGTACGGTTTCAATGTCCACTTCAGCACGGGTAACATCCCAAACCGGTGCGTCGTCCGCCAGCCCTTGCCACTGCTGCATGTCGCCGCGAAGAGCCTGCAATTCACGGGCAGGGCGCTGAAAAATTTTACCGGCTACAAGCGTCAGTTCGCGCGGGCAGGTCAGGGTATGCAGCCAGCCGTTTTCCACCGTGGGTTGATAAAACTCATCGCCGTCCGGGATACCCATCCAGCCGATAAGCAACCGGCGCCCCTCATCGGTTTGCGTCGTTTGCGGCGCATAAAACTCAAATCCCAGATCCAGCTCCGTGAATTCGCCATGCGGAAACTTCGCTTTTTCGGTATCCAGATGCCCGACAAAATAGCCCGACTGGAAGGTATTCAGATAACGGTCTGCTTGCGCAGGCAGACCTTGCGGACAGCAAATCAGCACGTCCTGACCGTCCAGTCTGAATAAATCCGGGCACTCCCACATGTAACCGAAATCCCCTAATCCGTTCAGATTCGATCCGGCAATTTCGCCCAGAAATTCCCAGCTGAGCAGGTCGTCAGAGCGGAGCAATAAGACTTTGCCCTGAAGGCTGAGATCTTGCGCGCCCAGCACCATGAACCAGTGACCGCCTTTTCGCCAGACTTTCGGGTCACGCACATGACCGGTATAGCCTTCCGGTAAATCCAGCACCGGGCCGGTTTTATCAAATTCACCTTTCGCGTTTTCACGCGCCAGACACTGGAACGCCGTGCGGCTGCCATCAGGGTATTTCACGTTGCCGGTATAAATGAGCGTCAGGTGACCGTGATCGCTGACCGCAGAGCCGGAATAACAGCCGTGGGTTTCGTAGGCTTCCGACGGTGCCAGCGCCAGCGGTTCGTGCCGCCAGTTCAGTAAATCCGCCGAACTCCAGTGCCCCCAGAATTTCGCGCCATGCGCACAGGCCAGCGGATTCCACTGATAGAAAACATGATAACGGCCTTTATGCTGAATAAATCCGTTCGGGTCGTTGAGTAATCCTACCGGTGGCGCAAGATGCCAGCCGGGCCGGTAAGGGTCCGCCGCTGCTTTGACCTGCCCTGCAACCACGCTGCGCAGGGCTTGTTTGAGCAAGCTCGTTTCCGTCATCATTCACTCTCCGTTTTGTATTTCAGCAACAATGACAGCAGGAATGCGCTGCCAAAAGCAATTACCAGGCCAATCAGATAGCTGAGGATCGAACTGGCCTGTACGATCGCCAGCCCCGGAATACCGGTCAGGCCGACGGCCGTCATATTCACGTGCATCGCCACCACCCAGGCACCGCCCAGCGCCCCCCCCGCCAGCGCGGCGAGGAACGGTTTCATGAAACGCAGATTGATCCCGAAAATTGCCGCTTCGGTAATGCCCAGCATGGCCGAGAAGGCCGAAGGCACGGCGATGGCTTTGATTTTGGCATCCTTCGTTTTGAAATAAACCGCCAGACAGGCACCGCCTTGCGCCACGTTCGCCATTGACCAGATCGGCAGCAGGAAGTTAACGCCAATGTTCGGATTCCCCAGCAGACCGGCTTCAATCGCATGGAAGCTGTGATGAATCCCGGTGATCACAATCACGGAATACAATCCGCCAAATACCAGCCCGGCGAACCAGCCTGCATGCGCGATCAGCGTACTGAGCACAAACGAAATTCCGTCACCCAGCGCGCGACCGGCGGGGCCGATAATCAGGAACGCGATGAATCCCGAAATGATCACCGTCAGGAACGGCGTGAGGATTAAATCCAGAGCATCAGGGATGATTTTTCGCAGGCGTTTTTCAATGAAACTCATGAACCAGACCGCCAGCAACACCGGGAATACCGTGCCCTGATAGCCGATCATCGCAATTTCAATACCAAAGAAATTCATGGTGTGGAAACCGCTGGCAACGCCCCAGGCATTGGTCAGCGCAGGGTGGGTCAGAATTCCGCCCAGCGTGGCCCCCAGGAACGGATTACCGCCAAATTCACGCGCCGCCGTAAAGCCAATCAGGATCGGCAGAATGATAAATGCCGCCGAGCTGAACATGTCGAGCATGATAAAAATCGCGCTCTCAGGATTGGCCCAGCCGTAGGTTTTCACCATGCCGAGCAGGCCCATCAGGAGACCGGAAGCCACAATCGCCGGAATAATCGGCACAAAAATGTTGGATAACACACGGGCAATACGCTGGAACGGATTCAGTTTTTGCGCCGCAATATCCGCCGCTTCAGACTTGCTGGACTCGCTGATGCCCGCCACTTTGATGAACTCGGCGTAAACCTTATTCACCAGACCGGTACCAAAAATAATCTGTATCTGGCCCGCATTGCTGAAACAGCCTTTCACGCCTTCAACTTTTTCTATGCCACTTTTATTGATCAGGCTGTCATCGGCCAGCACCAGACGCAGGCGTGTCGCGCAGTGCGCCGCGCTGGCGATATTGTCTTTGCCGCCAAGTAATGGCAGCAACTGCGTGGCAATTGCATTGATATTCATTTTGTCCCTTACCGTTTTTATTATCGACATCGCCCGGTTTAACCGGGCGCGTCCTGGTGAATCACACCCTGTTTTTTAGAACCAGGTTTCCATCTGGATACCAAAATTCCACTGTCCGCCTGCGGTAAAACCATCTGTCCCGAACGAATCGCCGGAAGAATAACGGTCGAGATCTTTGCTCCAGTCCATATAGCTGGCGAAGAAGCGAATTTCCGGGCGACTCAGCATGTCGCTGATATCACCCACTTTGAAGGTTGGCGCAAAGGTCAGTTTGTAGAATCCGCCTTTCACCTTGTTGTAATCGTTGTAACCCTGCGGATCGAGATCCATGTACTGATAGCTGCCTTCATACGCCAGTTCAAAGTTTTCGGTGATCTGCTGAATCAGGCGGGTGTTGAACGTCACCCATTTGTAATCATCGCCGGAGATATAGCGGTCTTTACTCTGCTGCGCCAGAACGGCAGGGGCGATGCTCCAGTTTTTGCTTAACGGCGTGATCCCGTAAGTTGCCAGACGCAGCGTATTGGCGTCATCGGTCAGATGGCCGTCCGAACCCAGCGCTTTAACCTCTGCGCCCAAGCCATGACCGTAAAGCAGTGCGGTCGTGGATGTCCCGTCGCGCAGCCCGTAGAAGCTGTCCCCGTGGTACGCCAGCAGGGTGTGGAAGCCGGTATCGGCGGCATTCGTGATGCCCTGAGTGCCGGTATTTTCGCGATCCTGATTGTTTTTGGCGCGCAGGCCGCTGAGCATCCACTGGAAAGGTCCGGCGTAGTTGTTCGCCGTGACAATGTAGTTCTCAATCCGCGTATCGTCTTTATTCTTATTTTCGAGGTCGTCAAAGTTACGTCCGTAAAGTGAGAAGTTACTTTTCAGGTTTTCTCCCCATTTAACGTCATAGATACCGCCACCGGTCCCGGCAAGGAAGATGATGTCGGAATCGAGGAAGTGAATGTCGAAATTATCCCGGTCAAATCGTTTACCCGCCCACAGCGTCGAATCTTTCCACGGGCCACTGAACGTCGGCAAAGAGCCTAATTCAACAAACGCCTGGCGGATGTTCAGATCGCTGGTTGCACCGGTCCAGTCGTTATAACTGCGCTGGCCGTCCGCCAGCATGACTTTGTAGCGGGAGGTCGCGCCGCTGGCCAGGGTCTGGTTATGTTCCAGATTTAATTCAACGTAGGTGTTGTTTTCGTTGCCCAGACGCCCCACCGCACCGCCGGTTTGCCCGGCCGGGGTCACGTACGGGCCACTTTCGGTTGATGTGCCGGAATCATTCATGATCACGCCGGAACGGGCATAGCCTGAGAATTTGAAGCCTTCAGGCGCACTGCTGGTTTTGTTGTTAATGCTGGCTAACGATTCGGTACGTTCAGCCACCTGAGCCGTTTTTTGCTGATTTATTTCCGCATTCCTGGCCACCTGACGGGTTTGTTGTTCATTGCTGGCGGTGCGTGTTTCCAGCGTTTTTACCTGTTTTTCTGCTTCAGTGGCGCGGGCTTCTGCTTTGGCGGCGCGATTCTCGGCAAGTTGCAGTCTTTTCTCCAGAGCATTCAGGCGGGCCTCAATGGCACTTACCGACGTATCCGCTCCCTGCGCGGCGCCAGAAAGAATTAATCCAATAGCAACAGCAAGATAGCGAGGTTTCATCATCATTTTTATCCCTCAGGGTAAGTGTAATTATTATGAGAAAAACCATTTTTGCTAAATTGCTAAACTGGTTTTCCTCTGCACAATAATCACCCGCACCCGATTTAATCAATGATGTTTTACCGTCATTTCCCGTATTTGTGATCCTCTTTGCAAATTATCACTAAACACGGATAATTCATTTGTACTTGATTAGCTAAACCGGTTCTTCTATTTTACCTAACCCTGTAGCCAGACAGGGATTGAATACAGGGAATGAAAATGAAAAGTCGAATTTGGGTACTGGGCGATGCGGTGGTGGATTTAATTCCGGAAGAGGATGGCCGCTTACTGAAATGTCCGGGAGGCGCGCCCGCTAACGTCGCCGTGGGGATCAGTCGTCTGGGCGGAGAAAGCGCATTTATCGGGCGGGTAGGGGATGACCCGTTTGGGAAATTCCTGAAGAAAACGCTGAGCGCTGAAGGTGTGGACACCGAGCACATGCTGCCTGACGTCAGCCATCGCACGTCAACCGTGGTGGTTGAAAACGATGCCGATGGAGAACGGTCTTTTACCTTTATGGTGCGTCCGGGTGCGGACTTATTCCTTCAACCGACGGATATTCCTGCCTTCAAAGCCGGGCAGTTTCTGCATCTGTGTTCCATTGCTTTATCCGCAGAACCCAGCCGCTCTTCCGCCGTGCTGGCGATGGCGCAGATGAAAGCCGCCGGCGGCGTCGTTTGTTTTGATCCAAATATTCGCCACGACTTATGGCCGGATGAAAATCAGCTACGCGATTGCCTGAATCAGGCGCTGTCTATGGCCGATATCATCAAGATTTCCGAAGACGAGCTGGAATATCTGACGGGTGAAGCGCTACTTTCCGAGGGAATTCTGCGTTTGTGCGACCGTCATAATCCTGAACTTTTGCTGGTCACACAGGGCAAAAATGGCGTGTCGGTATACCGCAAAAAAGATGCGTCGTTGATGCAATATCCGGCGCCTGAAGTGAAAACCCTGGATACAACCGGTGCGGGCGATGCGTTTGTCGCCGGTTTACTGGCCGGACTGGCGCAACACTGGCCGCTGAATTCAGAAAGCGACTGGGAGCAGACACTCCGTCAGGCGCTGGCTTGCGGGGCACTGGCAACGACGGCCAGAGGGGCCATGACGGCATTACCGGATCGCGCAAATCTGGAGCAGTTTTACGCTCTGGCGTTCCCGTAAAGGGAAACGGACAACGCAGATTTCCGGCTCACTTCACTGAAACCGGCAGATCAGAACAGACGCGCGGTCATGGCGTCTGTTCTTTTTTGAAAGTTCAACACCGGTATTTTGTGCAATAAGATTTATCTATAAATCATAGGGTTGTTTTATCAAGGCGTTAAATTCCCTCGCCATATTCATGCCAATAACCCCTCTCTTTTTGCCGATTTAAAATCTGTAAAAGTAGACAACTGTCGACTTTTCATCTTAAAGTCCCACGGTTGGCGCCAGACCTGACTGGTATTTTGCTACTCATAATAATAGCTGATTGTCGTAGAGCGGCCGTCCAGATGCCGCCGGACATTTCGGTATTCACAAGCACGACTAAAGACTTTCTCTGGAGAATTTATGCATTCCTCTGTTAACAAAAACGAGAGCCGGACGTTCTTCGGCCATCCGTATCCGCTGGGTTCATTGTTCTTTACCGAAATGTGGGAACGGTTTTCGTTTTACGGGATCCGCCCTTTACTGATTCTGTTCATGGCCGCGACCGTTTACGACGGCGGCATGGGGCTGGCGCGCGAAAATGCATCGGCAATCGTCGGTATTTTCGCGGGTTGTATGTATCTCGCCGCATTACCGGGCGGCTGGCTGGCGGATAACTGGCTCGGGCAGCAAAAAGCGGTCTGGTACGGTTCAATTCTGATTGCGCTCGGCCACCTGGCGATTGCGTTGTCTGCGTGGTTTGGCGACAACCTGTTCTTTATCGGCCTGATGTTTATCGTCCTCGGTTCCGGCCTGTTTAAGACGTGTATCTCCGTCATGGTGGGCACGCTGTATAAAAAAGGGGATGCGCGCCGCGACGGCGGTTTCTCACTGTTTTATATGGGCATTAACATGGGTTCATTTATCGCACCGCTGATTTCCGGCTGGCTGATCAAAACCCACGGCTGGCACTGGGGCTTTGGTATCGGTGGTATCGGGATGCTGGTAGCACTGATTATCTTCCGTGTTTACGCCGTTCCTGCGATGAAACGCTATGACAGCGAAGTCGGTCTGGATTCCACCTGGAACAGCCCGGTCGCGAAAAAGAAAGGCGTCGGCGCCTGGTTGCTGGCGCTGGCGGCCGGTGTGGCGGTTGTCGTTACGCTGATCGCACAGGGCATTATCGTCATTAATCCTGTCGCACTCGCCAGCATGCTGGTGTACGTCATTGCGGCCTCGGTCGTACTCTATTTCATCTATCTGTTCGTGTTCGCCGGTCTGAATCGCAAAGAACGCGCCAGACTCCTGGTGTGCTTCATTTTGCTGGTTTCAGCGGCATTCTTCTGGTCCGCGTTTGAGCAGAAACCGACCTCGTTCAACCTGTTTGCTAATGACTACACCAACCGCATGATCGGCGATTTTGAAATCCCTGCGGTATGGTTCCAGTCCGTCAATGCGCTGTTCATCATTTTGCTGGCCCCGGTATTTAGCTGGGCATGGCCGAAACTGGCACAGAATAATGTGCGTCCGAGCAGCATCACTAAGTTCATCATCGGTATTTTGTGCGCCGCGGCGGGCTTTGGGATCATGATGATGGCGGCGCAGAATGTGCTGAGCAACGGCGGAGCAGGGGTATCCCCGCTGTGGCTGGTGGGCAGTATTCTGATGCTGACGCTTGGCGAACTCTGCCTGAGCCCGATTGGGCTGGCGACCATGACGCTGCTGGCACCGGAAAGAATGCGCGGCCAGATGATGGGGCTGTGGTTCTGTGCCAGTGCGCTGGGTAATCTGGCGGCTGGGCTGATTGGCGGCCACGTAAAAGCCGATCAGCTGGACGTTCTGCCAGACTTGTTCGCGCGTTGTTCTATTTCGCTGCTGATCTGTGCCGCAGTGCTGTTCGTTCTGATCATTCCGATGCGCAAAATGCTGGAAAATTCACAGACGAAACCCGCGACCAATGCGTGATAAGACATAACGCTATTCTCATTAAATAGCGGAACAACAACGTAAAAATGAAAGAGGCGGATCTGACGATCGGCCTCTTTTTTTTGGGCAAAAGACAATTTATCTAATTTACTTGTAGACGACTGGTCTAATCGCTGATAGTTTAGCCCCATGACGACAGCAACTCAGCACCATAACAATGATGTCCGCGAACATATTCTCGAGACTGGCCAGCGAATTATGGCCGGTAAGGGGTTTTCCGCGGTCGGACTCAATGAAATCCTCAAGGACGCGGGCGTGCCTAAAGGGTCTTTCTACCATTATTTCGGTTCGAAAGAGGCCTTTGGCGCGGCGATGCTTGAGCGCTATTTTGATGATTATCTGGCGCAGCTTGACAGCACGCTGAGCCAGCCGGGCCTGAAGATGTCGCAGCGCCTGATGAATTACTGGCAGCAATGGCAGGAGTTACAGTCATTTTTTGACTGCCAGGGGAAATGCCTTGCCGTGAAACTTGGCGCAGAAGTCGCCGATCTTTCCGACAGCATGCGCTTAACCTTACAGGCGGGAACGTCGGGGATAATATCGCGCCTGACGCTGGCGTTAGAATCCGGCGTCGCAGAAGGCTCCCTGAGCATTGATGATGAGCCCGCTCGTGTCGCAGAGAGCCTTTATCAGCTCTGGGTCGGTGCCAGCATTATGGTTAAGATTGTCCGCAATACCGGCCCGTTCGATTCGGCTATGAGCATGACGCAGCAAATTATTCATACCGCCCCCTGACGGGGGTGTATCACAAACGGTTCACCGTTTTTTATTTACCCGATAAATAGACGACTGGTCTACTTGGTCGTTTTTACCTACTACACTGGAGATTTACAATGAAGATTCTTATGGTTTTAACCTCACACGACCAGTTGGGCGATACCGGACGTAAAACAGGTTTCTGGCTCGAAGAGCTGGCAGCGCCATACTATGCGTTCAAGGATGCTGGCGCTGAAATCACGCTGGCTTCGCCGAAGGGGGGGAATCCGCCGTTAGATCCGAAAAGCAATGAGTCTGATTTCCAGACCGAACAGACTCATCGTTTCGAAGCCGATGCGGATGCCGTGGCGCAACTGGCTGCAACGGTTCGCCTCGACAGCGTTTCGCAGGCAGATTACGACGCCGTTTTCTATCCGGGCGGCCACGGTCCTTTGTGGGATCTTGCCGAAGATAAAAACTCAATCGCACTCATCGAAGCATTCCTGTCGGCGGATAAACACGTTGCGCTTGTCTGTCATGCTCCCGGCGTATTGCGTCATGTAAAAACACCTGCCGGCAAGCCGCTGGTGGAAGGCAAAAAAGTCACTGGTTTTACCAATACGGAAGAAGAGGCGGTCGGCCTGACGGACGTGGTGCCTTTCCTGGTGGAAGACGAGCTGATTGCGAAGGGCGGGAACTATTCCAAAGGCGCTGACTGGAGTTCGTATGTCGTCCGCGACGGCCTGCTGATCACCGGACAAAACCCGATGTCCTCAACGGAAACGGCAGAAGTGCTGATCAAACAACTGTCGGCGTAAGCGACAATTGAATGAAGGTGACAGGGTGTTCCTGTCACCTTCAGTTTAGGATGTTTACACGTTTTCAGAGTTTTGAACTGAAGATTTACTTTGTTTTGACAATGAGATACCTAATCCCAGCGCGGCCACTACCACAACCGGAATACCTAGCATCCACGGCAGGGTATAAGCCACCGCGAACAGCGCAGTTCCCGTTGCTTCCCGACGGTGCCTTAGGAAAGTTGGGCAGTCTACGGGTAAACCCCAAATGCTCACCGGGGAGGTCGTAATCGCGCCGGTGAGCAACGGTACACCAAAAGCTAAACAGTTGGCATCGAAACAAAAAGGTAAAGTCAGCGGGATCCGTCAGATGCGATTGATTTTTTAATGATCGCATGGCGCCAATGACGTTATGACAGTCAAAACATTTTTCTTGGTGTACTTTCTTTTAATATATCTACTGCCAAAGGGGGAGTATACTCACACGCTAAGAACTGGCTAATAAAAGGAATTAGCATGAGCAATTATGAGGAAATCGCCACACGCATTGCCAATGTCATTATATCACCTGACTCAGTATTAGGTTTTATTAACGGAGCGATCTCCGTACCTGTCGATTTGGGTTATATGGCGTATGGTGTATTCGACACTGATTCACATTACTCACACGAAACTGAAACAATCAGAATAATCCAGGCAATGAGGAACGGAATTCTTAATTATGACCGTATTTTAGATGCGATAGAGATTGTTTTCGGCTTTGTTGAATAAATCGGATTTAGATAAAAGCTCCCCTCGTCGCCGACTTCCTCAGGTAATCCGTACA
>NZ_JAEMGT010000093.1:0-21433 GCF_017655185.1 Rahnella sp. ChDrAdgB13
GCCTGCCATACTTCCCTCAAAAATTGCCATTACTTATTAACTGACAATTCCTTTTGGGATAGGTTCTTAATCAGGTTTCAGTATTCAGGGAGTTGCCTGCCGGCAAATAAATTTATGGATTACGACGAAAAGGGATTCAGCCCGCCTCTTCCACCAGCGTAGATAAATACTGGCTTAGTATTTCGCTGGCCTCTTTTTCCTGTTCGCCTTCGCAGAGTAAAGTAATTGCTGAATTATGAACGATGCCGAGTTTCATCAGTGCCAGCATACTTCTGCCATCGGCTTCTTTTTCTTTATTCACCAACCTGACATTACAGTCGAATTTCTTCGCCATTTTCGAAAATGTTGCGCAGGGACGACTGTGGAATCCCATGGGATTAATAAAGCGTATTTTCGATGCAATCATAACGTTCTGCCTCCTTATTAATGCATTTAAACAGCCAGCGCGGATTTATTAAATTTTGCCTTTCGGTATAATCCGTAAATAATTCCACCGGTCAGTCCGCCGCTGAGAATAGCAATTACCCAAAGTAAACCGTGCGTGACGAGCGGTAGAATAATCAGCCCGCCGTGCGGGGCTGGCACCGCGACTTTAAAGAAGAAGGTCAGCGTGGCACCGATGGAGGCGCTCAGCATGAGTATCGGGATCACTCGCAGCGGATCTTTTGCAGCAAAGGGAATCGCGCCCTCGGCAATAAACGTCGCACTGAGAATAAAGTTCACCAGCCCGGCGGCCTGCTCCTCTTTTTCGAAATACTTTCTGAACATCACAGTCGCAAAGGCAATCACCAGCGGCGGCACCATGCTGGCGGTCATGACGCCGGCCATAAATAATGCGTTGCCCTGCTCGGCCAGCAACATCGTTCCCGTCACATACGCAGCTTTGTTCACCGGGCCACCGAGGTCAAACGCGCTCATACAGCCAATCACAATGCCGAGCAATAACGGGTTCGCGTGTTCCAGCCCGGCCAGCCACACCATCATGCCTTTATTTAAAGCCGCGATGGTCGAACCGGCAGAAAGCATGAAGACGCCGACCACCAGAACACCAATCAGCGGCATCAGGAAGATAGACTTGAAACCTTCCAGCGAACGGGGAAATGAACGGGTGATATGCAGCATCCATTTCATGAAATAACCGGCGAAAAAGCCCGCGATAATGCCACCAAGAAAGCCCGCGCCGATATCGGTCGCCAGCAGGCCGCCGACGAATCCGGCTACAAAACCAGGGCGGTTCGAAATGGAGTACGCGATAAACGCGGTGAAGACCGGCACCATTAATGAAAACGAGAGTTTACCGAGTTTAAACAGGCTGGCGGCAATCGGGTTATATTGCGCGCTGGTCGGGTCAAATGAGTAAATTCCCCAGAAGAAGGAAATGGCGATTAACACACCGCCTGCGACCACAAACGGCAACATGTTCGACACGCCGTTCATCAGGGAAATATAGACAGACCGCCCCGCGCCCTGGCGCTCTGCTTTTTCGGCGGCAGGTTTTTCATTATCAGGCGTTGCGGTTTGTTCGTGCCGGTAAACGGCTTCTTCACCGGCCATCGCCCGGGCCACCAGTTCAGTGGCTTTTTTAACGCCGTGGCCGACCGATGCGCGGATTAATGGCTTACCGTCGAATCGTGCCATTTCCACCGCCTTGTCGGACGCCAGAATCACCATATCGGCCCTGGCGATTTCTTCTGCCGTCAGCGCGTTTTCAATGCCCACGGCCCCGTTGGTTTCAACGCGGATCCCCGCACCGGCTTTTTTTGCGGCCTTTGTCAGCGCGGCTTCCGCCATAAACGTATGGGCGATCCCCGTCGGACATCCCGTTACTGCGACAAAAAACTTTTCTCTGGTCGACATGATTCTGGCTCCATAAGGGTGATTTCTCCGGTCTGTCATTTACTGCTGATTTACTCTGTTAATTATCGTTTGCTATCGATATCAGCTAAATGCAGGCCAGAGCAGAATGTGAAGAGGTTAATCAACGTAACGGGTCATAATTTCAATGACCTGCGCTACATCCTTTGCCGCAGAAATCGGGTTACGGAAATCATCTTCCATAATCGCGCCAGCAAGTTTCATCAGGATCCTGATGTGTTCATCACCCGCGCTTTCTTCCGGAACGGCAATCATGAAGACGTACTGCGCACGGTCATTTTCTTCGGCATCCCATAACACCGGCTTCACCAGTCGTGCAAAAGCGATAACCGGCAATGTAACCGCGTCACTCTTGCCGTGCGGGATTGCGAAGTCGTGGCCGACTGCCGTTGAGAACTCAACTTCTCTTTTACGGATGGCCGCCATGAAGTGATCGAAACCGCCCGATTTCAGGCACCCGGTCGCTTCTATCTTTTTGCCCATCTGCCGCAGAACGTCGTCTTTATCCTGAACATCCAGATCCAACATCACGGTGTCTTCTGAAAAAATCCTCATACTGGCTTTCCCTTTTGCTGTTAATTATCGTTCGTTATCGTTTATGCGTACATCAAGAGCAAATCGATAATAAACGATTGACATCGGTAATTGCATGACTAAACTCACAAGAATTCACATTGAGTCGATTTTTTGATCAACACCCCGTTTAGCAAAAGACGCTCCGTCCTGTAACCATTGAGAGGCTGTTATGAAAGCAATTCAGTTATTTGCCAAAGGTGAACTCCGTTTAACCGACCTGCCAGAACCCGAAATCGCGCCAGACGAAGTGCTGCTGGCTTGTAAAGTCGGGGCGATTTGCGGTACCGATTTGCGGATGTTCGCCAACGGCCATCGCCAGTCACCACAGGCGCTAACGCTGGGGCATGAATTATCGGGCATCATTGAGAAAACCGGGGCGAACGTCAGCCCTGAATGGCGTGTGGGAATGCGCGTGGCGGTTGCCCCTAACTACGGGTGCGGCACCTGCGACAGCTGCATAAGCGGCAATACGCAAACCTGCAAGGAATTCCAGGCGTTGGGTATTCAGAAAAACGGCGCGTTTGCCCGTTATGTGGTGATCCCCGCCCGCGCCGTGCAGCAGGGAAATATCGTGGCGTTGCCGGATCACGTTTCGTTTGAAGAAGGCGCGCTGATTGAGCCTTTCTCCTGTGTTTATAATGCCTTTGAGCGCTGCCATACCCGCGTCGGCGATACGGTTCTGGTGATTGGCGCGGGGCCAATTGGCCTGATGCACGCCATGTTGCATAAAGCGGCGGGTGCCGGAAAAGTGCTGATCAGCGACATCAACCCGGAACGGCTGGCGATGGCGTGTCATTTTGATGCGGATTTTGTGCCCGTGAGCGGTACCGATACGCTGGCGGACGTCATGCGTATTACGCAAAATCGCGGCTGTGACGTGGTGATTACGGCGGCGTCGAGTGCGGAAATTCAGTCGCTGGCGTTTGAACTGACGGCGCTGAATGGCCGCGTGCTGTTCTTCGGCGGTTTGCCGCACGGTAAAGAAATGGTCAGCCTGAATACCAACATTATCCATTACCGGCAGATCACGGTGACGGGCATGAGCGGGCAGAATTTACGTCAGTATCGGGAAAGCCTGAGAATGATTTCCAATGGACTGATAAATCTGAAAGAAATCTTGACTCACAAGTACACTCTTGAACAATATGACGAGGCTTTCAGCGCCGCCCGTTCAGGGCAGGCGCTGAAAGTGGCCTTCGTTTTATAACCCGCCGGACACTGAGAAAAATCATGAACGATCATTCGGAAGATAAAGTTTTTTCACTCGAACGCCAGCAAGCCATTCTGGCGTTTGTGGAGGAAAACAAGAAAGCCACGGTCGCCGAACTTTGCCAGATCTTTAAAGTCTCGACTTCCACGATCCGTAATGATCTTCGTGAAATGGAAAAGAACATGCTGGTGACGCGGACGCACGGCGGCGTGCTGATCCGCAGTAAAACCGGCGTGGAAATGATGTCCACGGAAAAAGAGGTCTGCAATCATGATGCGAAAGTCATGGTTGCACAGCTCGCACTTGAGCAGATTGAAGACGGCGATACGCTGTTGCTCGATACCGGCACGACCACGCTGGAACTGGCGCAAATGCTGGGTGAACGCCAGCAACTGACGGTGATCACCAATGATCTAAAAATTGCCCTGACGCTGGAAGATTCGCCGGGCGTGGTAAATCTGTTCTTTATTGGCGGCGCGGTGCGCAAGCAACTTCATTGCGTGATCCCGTTTAGTAACGACAACAGTTTGTCTGATCTGATCATCGATAAAGCCATTATGGGCACCAACGGTTTTACGCTAAAAAATGGCGCGACTACCCCAGATGTGCGTCAGGCCGCGTTTAAAAAGAAGATGATTGCCTGTTCGACCAGCGTGATTTTGCTGGCAGATTCAACCAAAATCGGCCGTGACGCATTCGCCAAATTTGCCGATATCTCCGATATCCATATTTTCATCACTGACAGCATTAAAGATGACGTGCGCTCAGGGCTGGAAGCACAGGGAATGCTGGTCTGCGACGGCTCAGCGAAAAACCGCGGGTAATATTGCTATTGGGTATTCCTTCTAATTGTGCCATGCCGTTGTGCGCGAAACCGGCAGACATCAGGTTTTACGACTACGCTTAAGAACTGACACAAACAAAGGAGCACTAAAATGTCATCTCAAGAATTCGATAATGATGCAGATCGTCTGGCTGATAAGGTTGAAAACAAAGCGAACGAGTTTGCTGGCGAAGCGCAGAAGCAATTTGGGGACTTTGTGGACTCACCGAAACATCAGCTGAAAGGCGCAGCGCGAAAATACTCTGCTCAGGCAAGTGATGCAGTTTCAGATGTTGCAGAAAAGATTAAAGAAAATCCGCTGTCAGGATTGATCGCCGCTGGCGCTATCGGCGTTGTGCTCGGTTTGCTGCTTGGCCGCAAATAAGCCTTACGGTTAACCTGTGTTAAGCTTCAGCAAAAGAAAGCCCGTCGGGCTTTCTTTGTTTTATTGCCTCGTGAATTCTCCGCCGGTTCCCTCCCTTACGACTACGACGTCAGCCCGATAACACCGTGTACGCCCATATAAATTCCGACAACGCCAATCAGTACGCTTGAAAAATACGGTGCGCGCCGGGCAAGCGTATTGAATCCGCTCCAGCGTTTGGCAACCTGACGGACACTCACCGCCGCTCCCACACCCACGGTCACCAGCGTTAACGCCAGCCCGAGGCTGAAACAGACCACCAGCGCGGCACCCAGCGCCAGCGCTTTCAGCTGAATGCAAATCAGCAGTACGGTAATCGCCGCGGGACACGGGATCAGCCCGCCGGTCAGGCCGAAGAACAGAATCTGCCAGTTGGTGACTTTCTGGGTCGCAAACCGCCGCGCGATATCCCCCGCATGCGCCCTTTCGTGTGCGTCCTGATATTCCTGCGCTGCGACGTTAACGCGAAACCCTGTCAGACTCGCCGGTTTGGTGTGAATCGCATGAGGTACGCTGGCCGCCTGAAGAATTCCGTGACCGTGATGGTGGTCATGTGGATGATCGTGAGGGTGATCATGAGCGCCGTGATCATGGGTATGCCGCACGCCGTTTTGCTGCTGTTTCCATGCGCTTTCTCCGCGATAAGTGCGCCAGAACATCCATGTGGCCGTCCCGACGATAATCATAGCCGAGATCAGCTGAAGCCAGGGTTCCGCCGATTCGGCAGTAAAACGGTGACTGATAACCATCCCGCCAAACGCAATCAGCCAGACGATGGCGGTATGAGAAACCGTAGCCGCCAGCCCCAGCATCACAGCCTGCCGGACAGTCCCTTTGATCGCGATGATGAATGCCGCCATCATCGTTTTCGAATGCCCCGGCTCCAGGCCGTGCAAAACCCCTAACAATATAGCGCTGGGAATAAATACCCAGGCATTCCCCTGCTGCAACAATGTGGCAAAGTCGTTCATCTTTATCATTCTCAATGGAAGTGGCGCAGACGATTGTACTCCCCCCCAGTATCATATACTACCCCCCCAGTATCCTGAGGATGTTATGCTGTCCGCGTATTCACGGCCATCAGGGAGTTAACATGTCACATACCATTCGCGATAAACAGAAGCTGAAAGCGCGTACCAGCAAGATTCAGGGACAGGTTGTGGCATTAAATAAAATGCTGGATGAACCGCACGAATGTTCAGCGGTTTTGCAGCAGATTGCGGCAATCCGGGGCGCGGTCAACGGGCTGATGCGCGAAGTGATCAGGGGACATCTGACCGATCATCTGGTGCATGAAGAGGATGTGGCGAAGCGCGAGGCCGATCTGGATGTCGTGCTGAATGTGCTGAATTCTTACGTGAAGTGAATTGCGCCCATGAAAAAAGGGGCCAAAGCCCCTTTTCATTAGTGTCTGTCAGTCTTTATTTTCTGACCTGTTTGGTCGCAAAACCTTTGTTCAGCTTACGCCAGTACACCAGCCAGGTGATCAGTGCACACACCACGTAGAATACCAGGAAGACTTTCATCGCCCCCGCCGGTGAACCGGTCAGTGCCAGAGACGTCCCGAAGGCTTTCGGAATGAAGAAGCCACCGATCGCACCAATCGAAGAGATAAAGCCCAGCGCCGCCGCCGTGTCCGTGACGGCTTCACGCAGCGCTTCGTCGTCGGTTGCACCGCGCGCTTTCGCCTGATCGGTGGTGATTTTACGGAAGATCACCGCAATCATCTGGTAAGTCGAACCACTCCCCAGACCGGCCGTCAGGAATAGCACCATGAAGACGGCGAAGAAGGCCGGGAAGTGACCACCCGCGCCGTTCACCGGCAGGGTCAGGAACAGCAAACCGGCGAAAACAGCCATCAGAATGTAGTTCACCAGCGTCACGCGGATACCGCCCAGACGGTCAGACAGCATGCCGCCCGCAGAACGAGCCAGTGCGCCAACAAACGGACCGAAGAACGCGTACGAAATGATGTTTATTTCCGGGAACTGGGTTTTGGTCAGCATCGCAAAACCGGCAGAGAAGCCGATGAACGAGCCGAATGTCGCCAGATACAGCACACTCATGATCCACAGGTGACCGCGCTTGAGTACCGGCAGTTGCTGGCGGATAGACGCTTTAGACGTCGCCAGGTCATTCATGCCAAACCATGCGGCAATCGTGCCGATAATCAGGAACGGTACCCAGATCCACGCCGCATTTTGCAGCCACATGTCAGCACCGTTCGCCAGCGTTTGTTTGTCACTGAACGCAGCAAACACGCCGAGAGAAATCACCAGCGGAGCAACCAGCTGCATTACGCTGACGCCCAGATTACCCAGACCGCCGTTAATACCCAGTGCGCCGCCCTGCTTCGTTTTCGGGAAGAAGAAGCTGATGTTGGACATGCTTGACGCGAAGTTTGCGCCGCCGAAACCGCACAGCAGTGCGATAATCAGGAACGTGTTGTAAGACGTACTGACGTCCTGCACCGCGAAGCCCAGCCATGCGCACGGCAGAACCAGGAAGATAGTGCTGAGCGCGGTCCAGCGACGGCCGCCAAACAGCGGGATCATGAACGAGTACGGAACGCGCAGCAGTGCGCCGGAAACGGAAGGAATGGCGGTCAGCATGAACAGCTGATCGGTGGTGAAGTTAAAGCCGACTTTGTTCAGGTTTACCGACACCAGGCTGAACAGCATCCAGACGCAGAAACCCAGTAACAGACAAGGCACTGAAATCCAGAGATTCCGGCTCGCCACTTTATGCCCGGTTTTTTCCCAAAATGCCGGATCTTCCGGCCGCCATTCCTGTAGCAGGCGTGACGGCTTTTCCCTTGATGGAGCAGATGTTTGTGACATAAGTACCTCGTGTAGCAGCGCGTTATCGTTGTAATGACTGAGTTGTGTCGCACACACTAGGTAGAGCACCGCTTCCGCATGTTGATGCAAATCAACGCAACGGCAGGTGAAAAAAGGCGAAAAAAAGACCACGGATCCTTTGTGAGTATCGGGCGCGTTTCAGATAAAGTGCTAAGATTCATTGCGTTGGTCATTCAATCCCCCTTGAATTATCAGGGGCATCACTCCGATGGAAATAAAGGAGTAATCACAAAGAGGTATAGGGAAACTCCCCCTGATCATAAAAAATGCCACTCCGTAATTATATCGTTTCAGCTTTTCACGGTATTCACCGCTTCCGACACAGATCCAGGAACCCAGTTATGTTTAAACGCGCTTTGCCTTCTCTGTCGCTGGTCAGCCAGATCACCATGCTGATGCTGCTGCTCGGCCTGCTGGGCATTGGCGGAATGAGCATGGCCGCGTGGATGGCGGGAAGTATTGAAGGTAACGCCCACGCCATTAATAAAGCCGGTTCACTGCGCATGCAGAGTTACCGGTTATTGTCCGAAGTGCCGCTGAACGGCAAAAGCGCCGCGTATATCCGCCAGATGGAAATTGACCAGAACAGCGCCGATTTATTGCAGGCCGTCGAGCGTGAAAATCTCCAGCCGCAATTTTTTGCCCTGCGCCATTACTGGCAGACCACTTTGCGCGATCAGGTTCTGGCGGCGAAACATCCGCAGGACGTCTCCGCGAATATGGCAGTGTTTGTCAGCCAGCTCGATACGCTTGTCGCCGAGCTGGAACATAAAACCGAATACCATTTACAGCAGATTGCGCTGATCCAGCGCGGTCTGGTGGCTTTCACCCTGATCCTGCTGGCGCTGACCATCTGGTTCCTGCGCCGCCATCTGCTGACGCCGTGGCGCAGCCTGCTTTCTCAGGCCAGCGCGATCACCGCCGGTGACTTCACCCGCCGCTATGAACGCAAACGCGTGGCGACCGGCAATGCGCATAACGAGATGGATATACTCGGTGATTCGCTCAACAGCATGTCGGTGGCGCTGGGTGAAATGGTCG
Source organism: Rahnella sp. ChDrAdgB13 (assembly GCF_017655185.1). Lineage (NCBI taxonomy): Bacteria > Pseudomonadati > Pseudomonadota > Gammaproteobacteria > Enterobacterales > Yersiniaceae > Rahnella > Rahnella sp. ChDrAdgB13. The sequence continues at coordinate 8,811 of NZ_JAEMGT010000093.1, forward strand.
ATAACCTGGCGCAGCGCGTGGCGGAGAAAACCGCCGATCTGCAACAAAAAAACCGGGTGCTGGATTACCTGTACCGCGTCAGCCGCCAGCTGCACACCAGCGCACCGCTGGAAATGCGGATGCAGCCGGTGCTGAAAGAGTTGCAATCATTGACGCCGCTCAGTGGCGTGCAGGTGCGACAATACGAAAATAACGGCGCGGAAGTGTTTAATGAATTCAGTCATGCGTCACCACGCCACCCGGTCAGCCCGAAAGTGGGCGAACATGCGGGCGAAACCGGGGAATCCCTGAGCTGGAGCCTGCGCGATGAGCGCGAAAACTACGGCGTTCTGCTGGCGCAGCTGCCGCCGGGGCAACATCTTAATGACGATCAGCAACAGCTGGTGAATACGCTGCTTGAACAGCTCACCAGTACATTAATGCTGGCGCGACAGGCTGAAGATCAGCAGCAGCTGATGCTGATGGAAGAACGTTCGGCCATCGCCCGCGAGCTTCACGATTCACTGGCACAGTCCCTCTCCTGCCTGAAAATTCAGGTGGCCTGTTTGCAGATGCATCAGGAGAGATTGTGCGAGGAAGATGCGGCGCTGTTACAGCAGATGCGCGAGGAACTGAGCACCGCGTACCGACAGCTGCGCGAACTGCTGACGACGTTCCGCCTGACGCTCAACACACCCGGCCTGCGGGCTGCACTGCAACATACGGTGGACGAATTCTCGCGCCGTATGGGGCTGGCGATAGATTTCGATTACCAGATACCGCCGCGATCGGTTCCGGCTAATCAGGGCATCCACCTGTTACACATCGCCCGCGAGGCGCTGAACAATGCCTATAAACACGCGAAAGCGACGCAGGTTTCCCTTTCGCTGCACGCCAGTGAAGGCGAAATCACCATGAGCATCTGCGACAACGGCGAAGGTATTTCCCCGGACGCAGAACGGCAAAATCATTACGGCCTGATCATCATGCAGGATCGCGCCAGCACATTACACGGCCAATGTCGGGTTGCCCGACGTCCGGACGGTGGCACAGAAGCCACGGTCCGTTTCCGTCCGGAAGCGTTACCCATTAATCCCCAGGAGCAAGTATGAACGACATCACCCCTTCCACCATTTTGCTGATTGACGATCATCCTATGCTGCGCAACGGCGTGAAACAGCTGATTGCGCTCGATGCCAGCCTGCAAGTCATTGGCGAAGCCAGCAACGGCGAACAGGGTGTCGAACTGGCGAAACAGCTCGACCCGGACCTGATCCTGCTGGATCTGAATATGCCCGGTATGAACGGGCTGGATACGCTCGACAACATGCGTCAGACCTCACTGTCTGGCCGCGTGGTGGTGTTCAGCGTATCCAATCATGAAGATGACGTGGTGACGGCGTTAAAACGCGGCGCGGACGGCTATCTGCTCAAAGACATGGAGCCGGAAGATTTACTGGCCGCCCTGCACAACGCCGCCGCGGGCAAAATGGTGCTGAGCGAAGCGCTGACGCCGGTGCTGGCGGCAAGTTTGCGTGAAAGCCGTCCGAGCGGCGATCGCGATATCCAGTCCCTGACGCCACGCGAACGCGACATCATCAAGCTGATTGCCGAAGGTTTGCCGAACAAGATGATTGCCCGTCGCCTGAACATCACCGAAAGCACAGTAAAAGTTCACGTGAAGCATTTGCTGAAAAAGATGAAGCTGAAATCCCGCGTCGAAGCGGCAGTTTGGGTATTGCAGAGTAACGTGATTTAACGTTTAAAAATTCAGCCCCGCGTCATCACCATATTGCGGTTGCGCCGTCAGCGGTGGGGAAACGGTCAGCGTGATCCAGTTTGACGTTACTTTCTGCGATTTACTGTCTTCCACCGTCACCGATAAACGGTAGCTGTTGGTGGCGCCCGGCGAATTGTCCCATTGCGGCACGATCACGCTCCAGCCTTCCGCGTTACGGTTATTGGCCGGCGGCGTCAGGCTCAGCGCCTGCGTATCGCCCTGCCAGCTCAGCGCGACAACGGAATTGAGCGCTCGCAGTTGCAGTTTCAGCGGCACCGTTTCGCCCGCTTGCAATGACCACGGCGGCGTCGCCAGATATACCGACAGGGTTTTCCGCTGTTTAAACTCCATCACCGGCATGTTATTGCGATCGACCCTATCAAACCGGCTGCCGCGCAGTGAACGCGCTGCGGCTACGTTGCGCGATGACAACTGCTGATCCAGCGGCACGCCCAGACGATAATTGAGCGTCAGTTTCACCACATCCTGATTATCGCCATCCTGTCCGGCCTGATGTTCTGCCATCACGGTCACCAGCGGCACTGGCGTGTAATTCAGCCCGAACGAAACCGCCGAAGGATTGCTCTGGCGCGTACCGTTGCCGAACAAATCCACCTGATTGCCAAAATACTGCTCGTAGCTCAGCGATGCCCCAAGCTGGCGGTAAAACGGCAAATAGCCTTTGGTGGTGATGTCGTAACCGCGCGCCTGACGCCGCAGTTGCGCAGACGTGCTGCTATCCGCGCGATACGAGGTCAGCGGATGATAATAGTTGGTGGAAAATCGCAGGTAATCCGTCCAGGCTTCCGCGCCCAAACTTCCGCGTGTCAGCTGATGGTCGAAATCATTATCGATAAACGCGTTATAGCCAAGCATCCACGCGCCGGTATTAAAACGCTGGCCCAGACCGAAATTCCCCACCGTGGCATCCGCCGCGCTTTGCAGGCCGATCTGGCTGTAGACCAGATTATTCTCTGAATTGTACAGCGGGCTGAAAAGCTGGCCGGAGCTGCCATCCAGATTATGACCGGTGACATCCAGCGTCGTGCTGACAGTGCCCAGCGGCGAAAGCAAACTGCTGGTTTCTTTTTGCACCAGTTTGGCGGCCTGGCTGAGCGCAATATTTTCCGCCTGCAAACGCAGCGGATCGTCGCTGTCTGATGTGGTCGTGCCGAGTTCTTTCAGCGTGGTGGCGAGCTGTTTTTCCGTCGCGCTCGGCGCATTGTCGTTTTTAATGTACTGACTGCCGAGGCTGGGTAACGCATTGGATTGCCGGATGTTTCCGGTATTGAAGGCGGACTGTTCATCACCCGCAGGCAGGAAACCGGAGAGATCATACGAAAGCCCCCGGGTGCCGGAAGCAACTTCAGAAGGGTCTGCCGTCAGCGCAGAGGCACTTCCAGCATAGAAAGCCAATCCCCCTGCCACGAGCAGAAAGAAGCAGGTTGAGCCCGCATAACGCTTCAATAAATAGGAAAAAAAATCTGTGACCTTTGTCATGCCTTACACATTTTAAACGTAAGGTTTGATCTTACCTGACAACCGACATATTTCAACCTTCATGCCATGAATGGCCACATAACCCTTTTCATAAAGTGGAATTATGCGGGGGTATTCCCTGCAATATGTACGGTTAAAATCCACGCACATCACAAAAAAACGTCTAAAATTACAACATTAAAAACCATTAGCACACATTTCATAACATTTTTAACAAATTAACCATTTATCTTTACAGGTCATTTTCATTTATCCTTAGCAGGTTAACGATTTATTCCGGTGCCACCCGACTGCTTTTGCAGAGCGCACCTGAATTCTGACCGGCATTTTTAACAGCAGCCGTCAGGCCGTAAAAAATGCTTCTGCACGCGTCCCTCTCCCCTTTTCTTCCGCCCGGAAGACGACGGGATGTGCGCCATTTATAGCTGCATACTGCTACATAAAAAACAGGGAACATCAATGAGCAAGCAAACGTTACCGGGCGTCACCCGCAGGCAAATTCTCTCGTTCACGGCAGCCTCCGCAGTATTGGGCGCGGCCAAGGCCGCAAACGCGGTAACCCTCAAAGGACCCCCCCTGTGGAGCCCCTTTGACGCCAGCCCGCCTCCGCAAATTGATATCGATGGCTGGGCGTTCTTCACCGACGCCGAAGCCGCCGCCATGGAAGCCATTGTTGACCGACTGGTACCCGCCGACAATCTGAGCGTCGGAGGTAAAGACGCCGGATGCGCAGTGTTTATCGACCGCCAGCTGGCCGGTTTCTACGGCACCTACGCCCGCCTTTACATGGAAGGCCCGTTCCAGGACGGCACACCGGAACAGGGCGACCAGTCTCCATTAGTTCCTCAGCAGCGATATCGTCTCGGCCTGGCCGCGCTGGATAAATATACCCGGTCTCAGCACCAGAAGTTGTTCAAAGACTTGCCAGGTGACCAGCAGGATCAAATTCTGTCCGGTCTGGAAAACGGAAAAATTGCTCTCGATGGGATCGATTCCAAACTGTTCTTCGCCATTGCGCTCAAGAACACCATGGAAGGTTTTTTCGCTGATCCGATTTATGGCGGTAACCGCAACATGGTGTCGTGGAAAATGCTGGGCTTCCCCGGCGCACGCTACGATTACCGCGAATATGTCGGCAAACATAACCAGAAACTCGATCTGGAACCGCTGAGCATTTCAGGCGGCGACGCATGGAAAATGAAGAGCTAAGGGCAGAAAAACATTATGGCAAAGAAATTACCTAAAACCGACGTGGTGGTTATCGGGCTCGGCTGGGCCGGCTCGATCATCGCCAATGAACTGTGTGACGAAGGTCTCAACGTTGTGGCTATCGAACGCGGCCCGTGGCGTGATACGGCGCGCGATTTTAACGTAGCCACCGTCGCCGACGAACTGCGTTACAACTCCCGCCAGGAACTGATGTTACGCACGCGTCAGAACACTATTACTATCCGTAACAACCCGGCACAAACCGCCTTACCGATGCGTGAATGGGGCTCATTCCATCCGGGCAACGGCACCGGCGGCGCAGGCAACCACTGGGCGGGCATTACTTTCCGCTTCCAGCCGGACGAATTCCGCCTTAAAAGCCATCTGACCGAACGTTACGGCGCAAAAGCCATTCCTGAAGAACTGGTGTTGCAGGACTGGGGAACCGACTGGGAAGAAATGGAGCCGCACTACGCCTCGTTTGAACGCATCGCCGGGGTTTCCGGTAAAGCCAGCAACGTGAACGGCGAGCATCGCGATGGCGGTAACCCGTATGAAGGCATGCGCTCGATTGAATATCCGACCCGCCCGATGGATCAACCTTACGGCCCGACGCTGTTTGCCGAAGCCGCGCGCAACATGGGCTACAAAGCATTCCCGGTCCCCTCTTCGCTGATTTCCGAGCCTTACACCAACCCGCTCGGCGTCAAAATGGGGCCGTGTACATTCTGCGGTTTCTGCACCAACTACGGTTGCGCCAACTACTCCAAAGCCAGCGCCATCACTACCGTATTGCCGGCGCTGATCCGCAAAGAGAATTTCGAAGCCCGCACCAACTGTGAAGTGATGCAGGTGCTGAAAGATTCCACCGGCAAACGCGCGACGGGCGTGGTTTACATCGACTCTTCCGGCGACGAATGGGAACAGCCTGCCGATCTGGTGATCGTCAGCGCCTTCACCTTTGAAAACGTCCGCCTGATGCTGCTTTCCGGCATCGGTAAACCTTATGATCCGGTCACGTTAGAGGGCACTACCGGCCGTAATTACGCGTATCAGACGGCCAACGGCGTGCAGCTGTTCTTCGATGACAAGAACTTCAACCCGTTCGGCGGCGGCAGTATCCGCGTCACGCCAATCGGTGGCGCGCCAATCGGCTACCGCCCTGTTCCGCCGGGAACGCCGAAATGGGGTTCCGAGTGGAAAAAAGCCACCGTGGCCAACTATCTCAGTTCGATGTCTATCGGTTGTGAGGCCAGCAGCTACACCACCAAAACCAACTATCTGTCACTCGATCCGAACTACAAAGACCGTCTGGGCCGCCCGCTGCTGCGTGTCACATTCGATTTCCCGGAAAACGATCTGAAAATGGCGGCGTATTGCACCGGTAAAGTGGCAGAAATTGCGAAAGCGATGAACCCGCGTCAGCTGGTTGCCAACCCGATGAAAGGCCACTGGAACGGTACGCCGTATCAGTCGTCTCACGTCGTCGGCGGATTTGTGATGGGTGCAGATCCGTCCACCAGTTCCGTGAACAAACACCTGCAAGTCTGGGACGTGCCGAACCTGTTTGTGGTCGGCGCATCGGCCTTCCCGCAGAACCCGGGATACAACCCGACCGGCACCGTTGGCGCACTGGCGTTTAAAGCCGCTCATGCGATCCGTAACTATTACCTGAAAAAACCGGGAGAGATGATCGCATGAAAAAGTTAACGTCATTCTCACTCGGCTTGCTGGCACTCAGCGTTTCCGGCCTGACACACGCCGCCGGTGACGGCTCTTTCGAGCAGGTTGAACGGGGGCGCTATCTGGCCACCGTCGGCGACTGCGCGGCCTGCCACACTGCCTCAACGCCAGATGCCAAACCGTTCGCCGGTGGCGTGCCGATCGAAACGCCGTTTGGCCGTTTAGTCGGTGCCAACATCACGCCGGATCCGGAAACGGGTATCGGTAAATGGTCTTTCGATGACTTCCAGCGCGCGATGTCCGAAGGCGTGGGCCACGGCGGTAAACGTCTGTACGGCGCGATGCCGTTCACGGCGTACACCAAAGTGACCCGCGAAGATAACGCCGCCATCTGGGCGTATCTGCAAACCCTGCAACCGGTGCATCACGAAGTGGAAACCAATCAGTTGCCGTTCCCGTTCAACGTGCGCGCCAGCCTGATGGGCTGGAACTGGCTGAACTTCAAAAAAGGCGAATTCAAACCGCAGATGGATAAATCCGCGGAATGGAATCGTGGCGCGTATCTGGTTGAAGGGCTCGGCCACTGCGGCACCTGCCATACGCCGAAAAACATGATTGGCGGCGATAAAGACAGCGAGTTCCTGCAAGGCGCTGTGGTGGAAAATTGGGTTGCGCCGGACATCACCAGCAATAAACACACGGGTATCGGCAACTGGACGCAGGAAGATCTGATGCAATATCTGAAAACCGGTTCTAACCGTTTCGATATTGCCTCCGGCCCGATGGCAGAAGAAGTGACGAATTCGTCGCAGCACTGGACGGATGCGGATCTCAAAGCCGTCGCGGTTTATCTGAAAGACAGCGGTCACGACAGCGGCAGCACCGCGCCTTCTCCGGTCAAAGCCGAAGACAGCGCGATGGTCGCCGGTAAAAATATTTATGCCGACCGCTGTTCCGCCTGCCACACGCCGTCCGGCATGGGTCAGGAAGGGTTGTTCCCGCGCCTTGCCGATTCCGCGCTGATCAACCAGCCAAACGCGACATCCCTGATCCGCGTTGTGCTGGCAGGCAGCCGTCCGGTAGCGACCGACAGCAAACCGACCGCGCCGTCTATGCCGTCATTTGATGCCAATATGAGTGATACGGACGTGGCGAACGTGCTGACTTACATCCGTAACAGCTGGGGAAATGCCGCGGCACCGGTTTCGGCAAGCGATGTGAAAGATTTACGCGCAGAGCTGAAGAAATAACCCGGACGTCAGACAGGACAAAGGCCGCGAAAGCGGCCTTTGTCCTGTCTGACGTTTGAAGATTTTGGCGCTGAACGGTCAGTGCTGAGAAGGCATCTGCATAATCTGCACTAACAGGTGATCGTTGTTCTGACTCAGCTGTACCAGATGTTTGCATTCCACTTTGATAGCGGTGAGCTGGTCGTCGGTCAGCGAGTACGGCAGGTTGATATCGATGCTGTACATATTTTGCTGCTCTGCCAGTTCAATCAGCCGGACGATGTTCGTTTCGTCACTGACCTGCGTGGAAACCACCTGCAACGCGAGTGCCCGCAAGGCTTCCTGCTTCGATTTATCTTTTTTTGAACGGGATTTCAGAACCATGCCGAAGAACGGCATCACGCCATAAATAGCGTCGACAAAACTCCATTTCTTTTTGCAGGATGCGGACAAATATTCCATGTAGTCAAAGGACGCTTTTTGACTGCGCGCATCGGGTACCAGGCGATTTTCATTCATCCCCGTTTCCTCTTCCTGGTCAGGGCCTGTTCATTTGAACGTCTGTACAGAACGTGCGAAGGTGTGCTCAGTGCTCTGCCTGCTGACAAAGAATCTGCCGGCAGATAGATAATGCAGATCAATTTATGAAGCTAAATTTATTCGTCTGTATAATGGCATAATTCAACAACACTTTGCCAGTCGGTTCAGGCGCTTTCCGTCACTGAAACGCACTTTGCTAGCATTTCAGAATTAAGCCAAAGTATTTAGCGGATATGGAATTTATGCCGCAAAAATGTCACGTTCTATTACGCTACCGCGATAGCGTCAGCAGACGTGTCACGCTATGCTACTCACCGGATTTCTTATAACAGCAAGCCAATGAATAGAATCGTTTTTGTAGAAGATGATGCAGAAGTCGGCAACCTGATCGCCGCCTATCTGGGTAAACATGATATCGATGTGCTGGTCGAGCCCCGTGGTGACACGGCGCAGGCGCGTATTGAGAAAGAAAAACCCGATCTTGTCCTGCTGGATATCATGCTGCCGGGCAAAGATGGCATGACGTTATGCCGCGATTTGCGCCCTATTTTCCCCGGCCCGATCGTGCTGCTGACCTCGCTCGACAGCGATATGAACCACATTTTGTCGCTCGAAATGGGCGCCAGCGATTACATCCTTAAAACCACGCCGCCGGCCGTTCTGCTGGCACGGTTACGGCTGCATTTGCGCCAGAATCCGGTGCAATCCGCGCAAAATGAACAACCGGTTCAGACGCTGAAAAGCGGCAACGCCCTGCACTTCGGTCAGCTGTGCATTGATCCGGTGAACCGCGAAGTCACGCTGGTGGATGAAACCATCATTCTTTCCACCTCAGACTTTGATTTGCTGTGGGAACTGGCGACACACGCGGGACGCATCATGGATCGCGAAGCGTTGCTGAAAAACCTGCGCGGCGTGAGCTATGACGGGCTGGATCGCAGCATTGACGTGGCGATTTCACGCCTGCGCAAAAAACTGTACGACAATACCCTCGAACCTTTCCGCATCAAAACCGTGCGCAATAAAGGGTATTTGTTTGCTCCGAACGCCTGGGAGTCTCTGCAGGAATGAGAAAGCTTTTCGTTCAGTTCTTTCTGTTACTGCTGGTCTGTTTCCTGGTGATGGCGATGCTGGTCGGCCTGGTGTACAAAGTCACCGCCGAACGCACCGGTCGTCAGTCCATGAACGACCTGATGAAAAGCTCGCTTTACCTGATGCGCAGTGAGCTCAGGGAAATTCCGATTAAAGACTGGAACAAGACCATCAACACGCTGGATCTGAACCTGTCTTTCAAACTCCACATTGAACCGCTTGGAAAGCGCAAACTCAGCCCGGCGCTGGATCAGCGCCTGAAAGACGGCGAGATTATTGCCCTCGACGACGAATACACCTTTATCCAGCGTGTCCCGCGCAGCCATTACGTGCTGGTGGTCGGGCCGATCCCGTATCTGTTTTACATGCACGAAATGCGGCTGCTCGACCTGGGATTACTGATCTTCATCGGCCTGTCTCTCGCGCTGCCGGTTTTCCTGTGGATGCGTCCGCACTGGCAGGATTTGCTGCGGCTGGAAAACTCCGCGCTGCGCCTCGGTAATGGTCATCTCGACGAACGCATCGATTTTGATTCGACCTCCAGCCTCAACCGGCTGGGCGTCGCATTTAACCAGATGGCGGACAATATCAGCACGCTGGTCGCGAGTAAAAAACAGCTCATTGACGGCATCGCCCACGAACTCCGCACGCCGCTGGTACGTCTTCGTTACCGGCTGGCCATCAGCGAGAACCTGCCGGAGTCCGAACAAAACGCCATTAACCGCGACATCGGGCAACTCGAAGCCCTGATTGATGAGCTGCTGACCTACGCCCGTCTGGATCGCCCGCAGGTGGCGCTGAATCTGGAAAAAGTGAATCTGGCGCACTGGCTGGAAGACAAGGTGGATGATTTCCGACTGATCAACGCCGAACGCTCTATCCTTTATCAGGCGCCGGAAAACCTCGATTTCGGCGGCGTCGATTTACGGCTGATGGAGCGCGTGCTCGACAATCTGGTCAACAACGGCCTGCGTTATTCTCAGGAAATGCTGCGCATCAGCCTGTGGCTCGATGGCGAAATAGCCCATTTGCAGGTCGAAGACGACGGCCCCGGTATTCCGGAAGAAGAACGCGTACGCATCTTCGAACCCTTTGTCCGCCTCGATCCAAGCCGCGACCGCGCAACCGGTGGCTGCGGGCTCGGGCTGGCAATCGTCCACTCTATCGCCGTGGCGTATCAGGGGCGCATTGCGGTTGAAAGCAGTTCACTCGGCGGAGCCAGCATGCGTTTCAGCTGGCCGGTAAAACCCCTATTCAATCTGGCTGTTGAACAGCCTGACCAAAACCAGGAAGGGAGCTAATAATGACCATCGCGTATAAAAAATTGCATGACACCTTCGCCCGTTTATCCCGCTTCGGCCATTTATCGGCGATTGCAGGCTGGGATGCAGCGGCCATGATGCCTCCGCAAGGCGGCCAGGCGCGCTCCGAAGCGCTGGCTGAACTGAGCGTGCTGACGCATCAGATCCTCACTGCGAAACAGGTCGGCGAATGGCTGGAACAGGCCGGTGGCGAGCAGCTGAACGATGTGGAACAGGCGAACCTGCGTGAAATGCGTCGTCATTATCAGCAGGCAGCGCTGTTGCCGGAAAGTCTGGTACAGGCAAAATCACTGGCTGGCGCACGTTGCGAACAGGCATGGCGTATTCAGCGCAAATCCAACGACTGGGAAGGTTTCTCCGATAACCTGAAAGAAGTCGTAAAACTGAGCCGTGAAGAAGCCAAACTGCGCGCAGAGGCCGCGGGTATCAGCCGTTATGACGCCCTGCTCGATTTGTACGAACCGGGTATGACTTCGCAGAAACTCGACGCTTTGTTCGGCGACCTGAAGACCTGGCTGCCGGACCTGCTGCAAACCGTGGTGGAAAAGCAGAAAACCGAATCCCGCATTGCGCCGCAAGGCCCGTTTGACATCGAAAAACAGCGTCAGCTCGGCCTGAAAGTCATGGATCGTCTGGGCTTTAATTTTGATGCCGGTCGCCTGGACGTCAGCGCTCACCCGTTCTGCGGTGGTGTTCCGCAAGACGTGCGTATCACCACGCGTTACAACGAGAATGAATTCCTCAGCGCCATGATGGGCGTGATCCATGAAACCGGTCATGCACGTTATGAGCAAAACCTGCCGAAAGAATGGCTGGGCCAGCCGGTTTCCAACGCACGTTCAATGGGCGTTCACGAATCGCAAAGCCTGTTGTTTGAAATGCAACTGGGTTGCAGCGAACCGTTCCTGAAGTCGGTATATCCGCTGGTTATTGAACAGTTCGGTCAGCGTCCGGGGCTGGACGAAAGCAACTTCATCAAGCTGAACCAGCGCGTCCAGCCGGGCTTCATCCGCGTTGACGCCGATGAACTCAGCTATCCGGCGCACGTCATCCTGCGTTATGAAATTGAAAAAGCGCTGATGGAAGGCGAAATCGAAGTCGACGATATCCCGGCCTTGTGGAACAGCAAGATGAAGGAATATCTGGGTATCGATACCGTGGGGAATTACCGCGACGGTTGTATGCAGGATATCCACTGGACCGACGGCGGTTTTGGTTACTTCCCGACGTACACGCTCGGCGCAATGTACGCCGCACAACTGTTCCAGTTCGCCAACAAAGCGATCCCCACTTTGCAGGAAGATATCGCCCGCGGCGACCTGACGGCGTTGTTCCAGTGGTTGCAGCAGAATATCTGGCAACACGGTAGCCGGTTCTCGACGGATCAGCTGATTAAAAATGCCACCGGGGAGACACTGAACCCGGGGTTCTTCAGGGCACACCTGGAGAATAGATACCTGTAAGGCAGCAGCCTGGCATTGAATTTGAATTCAAATTCAAGACCTTGGGTTGTCACCCAAACGGGCCTCAGGGGTGGCTTATCGCCGCCACCCCTGAGAACCCCGGGCTCTTTCACTGCGCGCTGCCGCTGGCTGGCTCTGTTTCAGGTGCCACAGCTATTGCCGCGAAAACTTGCCGCTGCACGGTCCCCTCACTTTGGTCGGTTTCGGCGCGAGCCGCTGAGTGATAACTGTTATTGAAAAATCGAAACTTTCTCGGTCCAAATAATGTTAAGCCGCCAGTGCCGCGGCACCGGCACATGAAAAACCAAAATTTCACCTTTCTAAAAGGTACCGAGCCGCCAGCGCTGCGCCCCGCCGCATAACTCACTGATTTCCCTGAAATCCCCAGTTTGTACATTCCGTTACACGCCGAAACCAATCACTCACGGACTTCGTGAGTGAACCCGCCTAGTATTCTTCATACCGGCCCCGCAGTGGGGTGGACACTTAAACGAAATTCCGAGGAATTAAAGATGAAAAAATTATTAGCTCTGGTTGTAGCCGCTGCAATGGGTCTGTCTTCTGTCGCTTTCGCTGCTGAAACTACAGCAACTCCAGCGCCAGCCGCTGCTGCAACGACTACTGCTGCTCCAGCGCATGCTGCTAAGCACAAGACTCATAAGAAAGTAGCTCAGAAAGCTCAGGCTGCTAAAAAACACAAAAAAGCCGCTAAGAAAGCTGCTCCGGTAGCTCAGAAAGCGCAAGCTGCTAAAAAACACGTGAAACACGCTAAGAAAGCTGCTCCGGTAGCTCAGAAAGCGCAGGCTGCTAAAAAACACGTGAAACA
>NZ_JAEMGT010000094.1:0-2113 GCF_017655185.1 Rahnella sp. ChDrAdgB13
ATAAGCCAGCTTGAGATAATGTACTGCGCTGCGGTAACTCCACTCACTTTCCTGTATCGCTGCAAAGAATTGCGCAAATTTCAGGGCGCGGCGGTCAATAACACGATAACTGCGCTTTACAGATGCTGCGTCAGTTGTGTTAATATCCACACAAGCCTTAATCTCAACACCGTCGCAGGTAAGCATATTTAAGGTCAGGCTCTGGTTGTGATTGGTAGTCGGAACCAGAGCCGATTTATTTGTATTAACCATGAGTAGCTACCCCATGAGAAGTTCCTGACCTTGCACATTCTATTTCAATGAGCTTTTCCAAAAGGTTCATGTTTACATCAATTAATAATGCGATATTCTCCATGTCATTTTTACTTCGTTCGCCTGAGTAATTTTTGTTAGATGCCGCCCAGAACATGACGGAAGAAACAGACTTCATCCCGTGAATTATAAATTCACTATAATTAGATGCATTCCTAGCATTTTCTCCACGCTGTTCTTCTGTTATACGATTTGAATGGTTGTTAATCATTAAATCTGCAAGCTTATTCATCTTTCATGTCCTGTTTAATGGCAAATAAATCTATTTGTAGCTGGTTAGATAAATTGAAAATCCCTTTGATCACACCGCCATATGTTCCATCTTCATCAGCATCAGGATCGTTCTGGAAATTATTAAGAAGCATTTTAGAAATCAGGAATATTGCTTCTGCGTCTTCATACAGATTTTCTATTCGTCTTTTGCTAGGTTTCATATTTACGCCTCGGATTGGCTTGGTATGAGATGATATTGAACATTATGTACAAGTTAGTCAAGAACAAAATGTTCAATATGTTCTATATATAATGAACATTAGGGTAATTATCTGTTTTTGAAGGAATTATAAAAATAAAAAAAAACCGCCAAATTTGGCGGCTTGATGCGGCGTGGGGGATAGAGAATTAGACAAACCGGATTTTTGCTTCCACGACAACGCCAATGATTCTGCAATCCCCATTGATAGGAATTAAAGGGTACTGAGGGTTTAGTGGTTTTAGAAAGGCAGAGCCACCATCCAATACAAGTTTTTTGAATGTTGCTTCATTAGCATCAACTAACTTCGCGATCACCAAACTTCCATTTTTTGGCTCTTTGTCTGTATCGACCAGAACTATCATTCCTTCTGGAATGCTAAGCCCTACAGGGGAGGTCATTGAATCACCCTGCACCCTCAACCAAAAGCCTTCGCCTTCAATATGTGCGTCAGATTCGAACCATTCGTCTATGTCTTTCAACGTATACGGCTCACAGGCTTCATTCCATGCCCCAGCACTTACCCAGCTAATCAATGGATATTTTGCAGAATCTCTTTTCGGGCCAACATAGCGGACATTTGACTCCTCAGTGTTTACACCATGCTGAAGCCACAGAGGATCGACGCCTAAGAATTTGGCAAGCTCTTGCATAGCAAGCTGTCTTGGCATCGTCTCGGCATTAAACCATTTACTAACACCCTTTGAAGAAACACCAAGAGCACGGGATATTGCGACCCCGCGGCCATGCTCGTCAATCCCAGCATTTTTACAGGCCTGCGCCAGCCTCTGGGAAAATTCTTTTCGCACAGTTTCAGTTTGAACCATATGGACACTCTACATTAAGTTGCGTGAACATTCTATTCCTGTCATTATGTACATAATGTTCAATTTAAGGAATTCAAATGTACACTTTCTCTGAAATTTTACGCGATGTCGGATTGCGGGTTGTAGCTGAGTCAACAAAGAGAAGTTTGAGGCAAATTTATAAATGGGAACGAAATAATACTTTGCCACGTAGCGATTATACCGGTGAGACGAATCTGGCATTAGCAATATCCCAAGTATCAAATGGAAAATATACAGAAGCACAAATTTTGAATGCGGCAATGCCTGGGCGAAAAGCATATTCCGCAGAGAAGTCAGACCATGCCTAACCCCACCCGAACCATCATGCCGGAGGTCTGTTATGAATAGTGCAATCAAAACTTTCGACTTCAAGTCTGATGCTGGTGAGCTACTGGCGTCGGTTCGTACGGTGCTGATCGATAATTCTCCGTGGTTTTTCGCGGTGGATGTCTGTGAGGCTTTGGGGCTCACCAATACCGCG
>NZ_JAEMGT010000095.1:0-3475 GCF_017655185.1 Rahnella sp. ChDrAdgB13
TTGCCTGCCATACTTCCCTCAAAAATTGCCATTACTTATTAACTGACAATTCCTTTTGGGATAGGTTCTAAGGTCAGTTGCCCCGCTTTTTAAGGGAACGCCACGGCGTTCCTTTTTTTTGCCCCGCATTTCTCATCACAAATATCTCAGACACTCGATCTGTATCACAAAACGAGTGGCTGTCTGGACTTACCAATTCCCCTTTCTATCATATGACTTTACACTCTAAAGCCTGATTTTGGCTTAAATCGTCGCTTTATCCAGCATACTTTTCAGTTTACGGGTAAACAGCCCCAATTTGGCCTGACCAATTTCATTATTTCTGACTTGCCTGGAGTATTGCATGAAAACTATTGCCACAGCGTCCCTGCCAGCAGCAGTGTCATTACCTGGTTATGATCGTGACGCATTGAAAAGCCGCATTGTTCATCTCGGATTTGGTGCTTTCCATCGCGCCCATCAGGCATTGCTGACCAACCGGGTGTTAAACCAGCAAGGTGGCGACTGGGGGATCTGTGAAGTCAGCCTGTTTGGCAATGAGTCATTAATCAAAAGCTTACGCGGGCAGGATCATCTTTTTACCGTGCTGGAAAAAGGTGCCGAAGGAAATCAGGCCATTATCGTCGGCTCAGCGCATGAGTCGGTCCACGGCGGGATTGACGGGCTGGATGCCGTGCTGGCGAAACTGACCGAGCCGCAAGTAGCAATTGTTTCACTGACCATCACCGAAAAAGGCTATTGCATTGAACCCGGCTCCGGCGAGCTGGATCTGCAAAATCCAAAAATTCAGCAGGATCTGGCCGGTGGTCAGGCGCCCTGCACAGCGCCCGGCGTGTTAGTAGAAGCCCTGCGTCTGCGTCATGAGCGCGGCCTGCCTGGCTTTACCGTACTGTGTTGCGACAATATTCCTGAAAATGGTCTGGTGGTCAAAAACGCCGTTCTGGGTATGGCGAAAGCCCGCTCAGCTGAACTGGCGAAGTGGATCACTGAGAACGTTTCTTTCCCAAGCACCATGGTTGACCGTATCGTTCCGGCGGCCACGGACACCACGCTGGAAGAAATCACCGAAGCGCTGGGCGGCGTGACTGACCCGTGCGGCATTGCCTGCGAACCGTTCATTCAGTGGGTGGTGGAAGATCACTTTGTTGCCGGCCGCCCTGACTGGGAAAAAGCCGGTGCGCAGATGGTTTCCGACGTTCTGCCGTTTGAACAGATGAAACTGCGGATGCTAAACGGCAGCCACTCATTCCTGGCCTATCTCGGTTATCTGGCCGGTTATCAGCACATCAACGATTGCATGGAAGATGCGAATTATAAAGCAGCAGCCCATCGCCTGATGCTGTCAGAACAGGCACCGACGCTGAGCGTAGAAGGTGTCGATCTCACCGCTTATGCCGACAGCCTGATTGCCCGTTACTGCAACACGGCGCTGAAACACCGCACCTGGCAAATCGCCATGGACGGAACAATGAAGCTTCCGCAACGTATGCTCGACTCCATCCGCTGGCATGTGAAAAACGGCGGTTCTTACGAGTTACTGGCACTCGGCGTTGCGGGCTGGATGCGTTATATCGGCGGAACGGATGATGCGGGTCAGCCTATCGAGATTAAAGATCCAATGGCTGAAACTCTGGCTGAAATCGTGTCGTCTACCGCTGATGGCGAACCACGTGTGAAAGCGCTGCTTGCGCTGACGGGCGTATTCGGTGAGCAATTGCCGCAGGAAGAAAAAGTGGTGCAGGCCATCCTGAATGCTTACGCCGACCTGCAAAGGGTTGGCGCGAAGAAAACCGTCGCGAAATACATGGGCTGAAAATCCACCGTATAAAAAACGGCTGCTCCGGCAGCCGTTTCTTATTATGGAGCAGAATCAGTCATTCAGTTCCGAAGGCACTGACGAAAAAAGGAAGCCGTCAAAAGACGGGTCATCGGCATCCGAGACTTTCAGCAGCATATCTTTTACATTTTCCAGATGCTGCCACATGGCCTGTTTCGCGGCTTTGGCATCACGGCGTAAAACCGCCTGAAGGATCGCCTGATGGTCCAGCAGCCATATCTGGCTGTAGTTTTTATCCCCGACGTGCTGGTGGATCCCTTCCCACATAGAGCTGCGCTGGCGAATCTGCCATAAATCGTCCACCAGTTTTACCAGTACGCTGTTTTGCGATGCCTGCGCCAGCAGGGCGTGGAAACGCTGATCTTCCACATCATCCGAAACACCGCGCGCAATACAACTTCGCTGCGCTTCAATCGCATCACGCATTTGCAGAATGTCGGTTTTGGTGGCCTGCATGGCCGCAAATGCCGCCACTTCACTTTCCAGCAACTGCCGCGCCTGCAACAGTTCAAACGGGCCGTAACCCCTGTCTGCATCTTCCTGCGGCAACACATCGGTCTGGTGCAACACGTAAACGCCGGAACCTTTGCGGACATCAACGACCTTCTCAAGTTCCAGCATAATCAGTGCTTCACGCACCACGCTGCGGCTCACCGAGTAAAACTCAGCAATATCACGTTCCGGAGGAAGGCGGTCGCCAGGGGCGTATTTTCCGGCATGGATATCACGGCGCAGATGGCCGCCAATCTCCTGATAAAGTCGCATAATGTCGCCCCGCTGGTGATGCTATGAAATTGGTCCTACACCTGAAACGGCTTTTTTCAGCGCTCCGGATGCCTGATACAGGAGGGGAA
This sequence comes from Rahnella sp. ChDrAdgB13, assembly GCF_017655185.1. Lineage (NCBI taxonomy): Bacteria > Pseudomonadati > Pseudomonadota > Gammaproteobacteria > Enterobacterales > Yersiniaceae > Rahnella > Rahnella sp. ChDrAdgB13. The sequence continues at coordinate 2,692 of NZ_JAEMGT010000095.1, forward strand.
ATTATAACATGTGGGCACAAAGGGGAAGAACCAGAGGGGAAAACTGACGACCCGATCAAAATTGGGTCAGCCAGTTTTCAAAGTTGTCGGGCCACTTAACGCTGATACTGTCTGTGCAGAAATGACCGGTGATGAACTAATCAGAAATGCTCATCGTTTTTCACAAATTCAGTTATACGACACCGTCATCAGCGCCAGATGAGGATTGTTGTTCACCTGTTGTGTCGTCACGTGGCCTAAAGACAGTGGCAGGCTGAAAGAAAGTGGATTCGTCGCGCTGATCTGACGCGCCTGCGTGACTTTCGCAGCGCCCCGCTCACAACTGCTGACAAGCTTATTTCCACCGGTTTTGAAGTTACAGCCACTTTCAACAATTGCGCCATAAAAATGGATAGTACCGGTTGATCCCGCGCTGGCGTACTGCATCATCCCTGAGGCCAAAACTCCCAAAAACAGTACCCATTTGATCCTGTTCATGGCAACACCTCATTTGAATTTACATTTTTAAAATTCACGATACATCCATTTAACATTAATACATCTAAACCAATTAGCACCGGTCCGCTAAAAATAATTGAGTGCCGCGACGTCGAAACTAAGCAATCCATGTTATCCATCGGCACAACGCTGGATTTTCTTAAGTCGTCATTGCACATTGGCGTGTAAATTTATTTAAAGGATGCATGAAAATGACCAAAACCAACCTGATCACCCAGGGCTTACGCATTAAACTTATCGGGAATAATATCCTTTATATCCATGCAGTTGAATAATAATTCTTCCA
>NZ_JAEMGT010000011.1:0-48937 GCF_017655185.1 Rahnella sp. ChDrAdgB13
TTGAGGCAACTAATTGATTTAATGTTAATTTATAACCCCATCGAAATCTAAAATCATGCCATTTTGGCGGGGCTTTTTTTATACTTAATATCTCTGCTAGACGCGGTGTTTTTCGGAAGAGCCTGCTGCGGTTTCAATCAGCGTCACCAGATGTTCGATGGCGTCTTTTGTGGGATCCTGTTTATCGCTGTTCGCCGTATTACGGCGTAAAGACTCAACAACTTCCGTTTTTACATCGGGAAGATTTACCGAAATTGAAGCGATGCTGAATGCTATTGCAGCCTCCAGTGCCTGAGCGGTGCGCAGGAGAACATCCGGGTTTTCGTGTGAGTCGGACACTTTATAACCTTGTGGTTTGAATGGTTATAGGAGACTAGCATTTCCATTACATTTGGAAAGGGTGTCAGATCGAAAATTGGACAAATGTTGTCATTTAATCTGAAAAGTGTCAGCCCCAGGTGAGGTAAGCCACGCCAAACATGCCGGCTTTAACCACCAGACACATCACAAAGAGGCCTAAAACAATCACTGCACGATCAAAAAGGAATCGGATTCGCCGGCGCATACTTATCTCCGCGACAGGTTCGCGTTCTGATGAATAACTTTGGCCGAATTTATACACGAAACACTATGAATCAATCCAACGATAAAGTTTGAAAACAGGAAGCTTTACAAAGGCCTGGCGCACAGAGGCCGTCAGCCCTGATCTTAAGGCCGCAAAAGGTGGATAAATTCGGAAGATTTATGTCAGTCAGAAGTGTGCTGGCTACTTTTCGTAGAAGTTTTTAATTTTGATTGCGACATCGATATTGGCCCAGTGCAATTCGTTTTCCTGATGCAGACTGCTGCTGCCATCTTCCCAGGAAACGTAATATGAGACGATTTCCTTATCAGATTCAAACGTATTCATCACGGTGCCTTTGATATCGCCGGATCTGTGTTGAACGATACTGCCTTTAGGGAATTTCATACATCCTCCCAGAACGTTAACCACGATCTCTGTCAGAACAAACAGATAGCCATTCCGAAAGGTTAGACCTTTTTAATCCCGGATGTACAGCGCGAGGGGGCAGAAAGCCGGAGATAAATGCGGAGAAGGTTTCCGCCAGACAGTATACCTGGCGGAGAAAACAGGGTTTAAGGTTTGCGGGCGATAAGCAACGCGCGGCGCGGTGCCGGATAACCTTCAATAGTTTTCGTCGGATCGTTCGGGTCTAGGAATTCGGCCAGTGATTCACTGGTCATCCAGTCGGTACGGCGCTGTTCCTCAACCGTAGTGACGCTGACATCCGCGATACGCACATCTAAAAATCCGCATTTAACCAGCCAGTCTTTCAGCGCTTCGGCAGACGGAATAAAATAGATATTTCCCATCTGCGCGTAACGGTCGCCTGGCACCAGAATCTGCTGACTGTCACCTTCGACAACCAGCGTTTCCAGCACCAGTTCACCGCCACTGACCAGCTGGTTTTTCAGCTGATAAAGATGATCCAGCGGTGAACGTCGGTGATAAAGCACGCCCATCGAGAAAACAGTGTCAAACGCGTTCAGCTCAGGCAACTGCTCAATGCCCAGCGGCAGTAAATGTGCACGCTGATCGCCGCCCAGCAATTTACGTACGGCTTCAAACTGGCAGAGGAAAAGCTGCATCGGATCGATACCGACGGCCAGATGCGCGCCCGCGCCAATCATGCGCCACATGTGATAGCCGCTGCCGCAGCCGACGTCTAAAATTGTACGGCCTGCCAGAGAAGAGATGTGCGGAAGTACGCGATCCCATTTCCAGTCTGAACGCCATTCGGTATTGATTTCAACGTCATACAGCGAAAAAGGCCCTTTGCGCCATGGCATCATATTACGCAGCAGATTTTCAATTCCTTCGCGCTGACCGGCGGGCAGCGGGGTTTCCATATTGGCGGAAACGCTGTGCAGCAAATCCAGACGTTCAGGCTGTAACAGCGGCAGGCGGTCAACCGAGTTAAACCACAGCTTGAACTTACCGTGCAGCGACTCTTTCTGCCAGGCGGTCAGTTGCGAAGGCAGCGTATTGAGCCACGGGCTCAGCGGGCCTTTGGCAATCACGCGGTAAAAATCACCAAAATCAATCATTCTGCTTCCCCGGCTTTCACGGCAATCAGCGAGCCAAAGTTAAAGCACTGGAACCAGAGTTCAGTGTGCTGGAAACCAGCCTGATGCAGGCGCGCTTTGTGGGTTTCAACAGAATCGGTCAGCATCACGTTTTCCAGCATGCTGCGTTTCTGGCTGATTTCCAGTTCGCTGTAGCCGTTCGCACGTTTGAAGTCATGATGCATATTGAAGAGCAGTTCGCCGACGTCTTTGTCCGCGAAACTGAATTTCTCTGAAAGCACCAGCGCTGCTCCCGGGCGCATTCCCTGATAGACCTGATTCAGCAGGCGCTGACGATCGTCCGGTTCAAGAAATTGCAGGGTGAAATTGAGCACAACCATCGAGGCATTTTTGAGTTCGATATCCAGAATATCGGCTTCAATAACGTTAACCGGCGTATCGGCGCGGAAGGCGTCGATGTGGCGTCGGCAGCGTTCCACCATGGCGGGGGAATTGTCGACCGCAATGATTTCGCAACCCGAAACCTTGATATTGCGGCGCATCGACAGCGTAGCCGCACCAAGCGAGCATCCCAGATCATAGACATTCGTGTCGGGCTTAACAAAGCGCTCGGCGAGCATGCCAATCATCGAAATAATGTTGGAATAACCCGGTACAGAACGTTGGATCATATCGGGGAAAACTTCAGCAACGCGTTCATCGAACGTCCAGTCGCCCAGCTTATCTATCGGTGCAGAAAACAGCGTATCGTGCTTTGCCATAATGGTGAGTCGAACCAAAAAATTGAAGGGACAGAATTTTGAGGGCGAATTTTAGCAGATACTGAGGCGGGCAGATACCTGTGCGCGGCGCTGCCCGTAAAAAACGGCGGAAAAGCTAATCGAATGCCAGAAACTGGGACCACGGCAAATAGATGATATTCGCGATAACCATTAACACCAGCGAGATATAAGTGGCGGCCATGCCGCTGCGGCGCCAGGCGAATTCGCGGTGTTTTAAGCCGTAATAATGGAACAGCCGGCCGGTAATCAGCAGTAATCCGCAGGCATGAATCATCCAGACGCCGGCACCGTTCATTTCCATAAACAGCAGCAATAAACAGCCGATTGGCAGGTATTCGACGGCGTTGCCGTGAACGCGGATGGCGGTTTGCAATTCGTAGGAGCCGCCGTCGCCGGTGGCAATGCGGTACTGCATTCTCAGGCGTACGACATCGAAAGAGAGTTTGATCAAAAGTATGGCGGCAAGCACGACATATAACGCGCTAATCATGATGACTTCCTTGGTTATTCCCTGTGATCCGGTGGGGCAATGACCCGCTTCACTGCGCCATTATGATAGCGGCAAGACGCAAAACTGTCGTCAGACATTCACGAATAATTTAGAACAGTGCGTCCTGTTCCGGCCAGTCAGGTTCAGGCTGAACGGTCGGAATTTTAGCCCGCAGCAAGGGCCAGAGACTGCGCGCCTGTTGCGGTGCGTCGGTGCAGTCCGGCGTGTGGATAAACAGATAAGGAGAAAGCCCCTGGGTTTCCCACGCCGCAAGTTTGTCTGCCCACTGTGCGAACAGCGGCCTGTTATCGTCAAGAATATCACCGCCGATGAAACGCACGATTGGGTGCGTCGCGGTTACAACGGCATGCAGCGGCAGAACAGGTTTTTTTCGTTTGGCGTCAAGCACCGCTTCAGTCTGAGATTTCGAGCTGTGAACCGGACGGCTGTCGAGAATGGTGCGGTTGATCCCACGCTGATGTAACCCCTGATTCAGCGCACGCTCGGCATCGCCTTTGGCGAAAAAATCAGAATGGCGTACTTCAACGCCGTAATCAAAACCGGCGGGCAGGGCATCAAGAAATTGCCATAAACGCTCAAGATGCGCGGGTGCAAAAGTGGGCGGAAGCTGTAACCAGAGCTGCCCGATGCGTTCACCAAGCGGCTCCAGCGTGCGGTAAAACGTATCGACATCTTCCTGACAGTTCGCCAGTGCCGCTTTATGGCTGATGGATGACGGGAATTTAAAACAGAAACGGAAGGATTCAGGCGTCATATCGCGCCAGCGCATCACAACGTCCTGTTTCGGCAACGCATAAAATGTGGTGTTGCCTTCGACACAATTGAAATACCGGGCGTAATCAGCCAGATCGCGAAGCCCGATACGGGCCCAGGCGTTGTGGTGCCATTGCGGTAAACCAATATACATGCCGCGCTTCCTCTGTTTTTTCCATAAAAAACGCCGCCCGGCAGGCGGCGTCAGGGATATCCGGCAGGGTAACGTTACTGTGGCAGTGCGGCAAGCACTTCGGCGGTTGAACGTACGCGGCTGATGCGCGGGAAGATAAACTGCACGCTGGACTGATGATGGTCGTTGTTGTGCGCGCTGCAGGCATCTTCGGCGATCACCAGCTCATAGCCGTGTTCCCAGGCGTTACGGGCTGTGGATTCCACACCGATGTTGGTGGAAATGCCGGCCAGCACAATGCTTTTAATGCCACGGCGGCGCAGTTGTAAATCCAGATCTGTACCGTAGAACGCACCCCACTGGCGTTTAACCACCAGCAAGTCTTTGTCGGTGACGCCCAGTTGCTCCGGGAATTCCCACCAGCTCGCTGGCAGGCCGCCTTCCGGCGCGGCCGCAGGGACATCGACCGGCTGTTTCAGCGCTTCGTCAAAAGAGTCGGACCAGCCCACGCGCACCATTACCACCGGAGAGCCCAGTTTACGGAAACGGTTTGCCAGTTCAGTGGCGTTATCCAGAACCTGCTGCGCGGTATGCGGGCCGCTGGCAAACGGCAGAATGCCTTTCTGTAAATCGATCAGCACTAATGCAGTGGTTTTAGGGTCGAGTTTCATGGTGTTAGCTCCCGGTTATCAAAAGGGGTAAATAGAGGCAGGAATAATGAACTGCGTGTACAAAGGGGATAGCCGGAGTCTATGCTAACGCGTGGGTCAAAATGGGGATAATTTTGTTAAATTATGTGTAGCAAGCAACATGTGTGAATTTCCGCGCCAGCCTTGATGCGTTCGCACTTATCCTGCGGCGGAAATTCCTTTATAATAGCCGCCTTTTTTCGACCCGAATAAAACCCATTCCGCGCGCTGCACAGTTTTGCGGCGGGCGACCAGAGTGAATAACCGTTTCTGTACCTGTGCGCCATGAGGCCGGGTAGTGGGATCAAAAGGATACCGTTATGCGTACTGTATATTGTGGAAAGCTGAATGCGTCCAATGTGGGCCAGGAAGTGACATTGTGTGGCTGGGTTAACCGTCGCCGCGATTTGGGTGGTTTGATTTTCATCGATATGCGTGACCGCGAAGGTATCGTTCAGGTCTTCTTCGACCCGGATCAGGCCGAAGCCTACAAACTGGCTTCTGAACTGCGTAACGAGTTTTGCATTCAGTTAACCGGTACCGTCCGTGCGCGTCCTGAAAGCCAGTTCAACAAAGACATGGCGACCGGTGAAGTGGAAGTGTTCGCTAACCAGCTGAACATCATCAACCGTTCAGAAGCGCTGCCGCTGGACTCCAATCACGTCAACACTGAAGAAGCGCGTCTGAAATACCGCTATCTGGATCTGCGTCGCCCCGAGATGGCTAACCGCCTGAAAGCGCGTGCAAAAATTACCAGTTTCGTGCGTCGTTTCATGGACAGCCATGACTTCCTCGACATTGAAACCCCGATGCTGACCAAAGCCACACCGGAAGGCGCGCGTGACTATCTGGTGCCAAGCCGTGTGCATAAAGGCAAATTCTACGCTTTGCCGCAGTCTCCTCAGCTGTTCAAACAGCTGCTGATGATGTCCGGTTTTGATCGCTATTATCAGATTGTTAAATGCTTCCGTGACGAAGATTTACGTGCTGACCGTCAGCCGGAATTCACCCAGATCGACGTGGAAACCTCTTTCATGAGCGCTGAGCAAGTGCGCGAAGTGATGGAGAAACTGGCCCGCGAACTGTGGCAGGAAATCAAAGGCGTGGATCTGGGCGATTTCCCGGTCATGACCTTTGCAGAAGCCATGCGTCGTTTCGGTTCAGACAAACCGGACCTCCGTAACCCGATGGAAATGGTTGATGTTGCTGACCTGATGAAAAACATCGAGTTCAAAGTGTTCGCTGATCCGGCTAACGATCCGAAAGGCCGTGTAGCGGCATTACGCGTTCCGGGCGGTGCCTCCCTGAGCCGTAAGCAAATTGATGAGTACGCGAAATTCATCGAAATCTACGGCGCGAAAGGCCTGGCTTACATCAAAGTCAACGAAGTGGCGAAAGGTCTGGAAGGTATTCAGAGCCCGGTTGCCAAATTCCTGAATGAAGAATTGCTGTCCGCCCTGATCGAACGTACCGGCGCGCAAGACGGTGACATGATCCTCTTCGGCGCAGCCAGCGCGAAGATTGTGACCGACGCAATCGGCGCACTGCGTCTGAAAGTAGGTCGCGATCTGAAAATCACCAACGAAGACATGTGGGCTCCGCTGTGGGTTATCGACTTCCCGATGTTTGAAGACACCGACGAAGGCGGCCTGAGCGCCATGCACCACCCGTTCACAGCACCGAAAGAGATGACGGCGCAGGAACTGGCGGCAAACCCGGTTTCCGCAATCGCGAATGCCTACGACATGGTCATCAACGGCTACGAAGTGGGTGGCGGCTCTGTGCGTATTCACCGCAGCGAAATGCAGCAGACCGTGTTCAGCATTCTGGGTATTAACGAACATGAACAGCGCGAGAAATTCGGCTTCCTGCTCGACGCCCTGAAATACGGTACACCGCCACATGCCGGTCTGGCATTTGGTCTGGATCGTCTGGTTATGCTTCTGACCGGTACGGATAACATCCGTGACGTTATCGCTTTCCCGAAAACCACGGCAGCGGCCTGTCTGATGACCGAAGCACCAAGCTTCGCGAATCCGGCCTCTTTACTGGAGCTCGGTATTGCGGTTGTTGCGAAAAAAGAAGTGACGCCAGACACAAATACTGAGAATAACTAATGAGCTATAAGCGTCCTGAGTCGATACTGTGCGTCATCTACGCCAGAAACACCGGCAGGGTGCTGATGCTCCAACGAAAGGATGACCCGAATTTCTGGCAGTCGGTGACCGGTAGCCTGGAAGGCGGGGAATCCCCGAATCAAACCGCGCAGCGTGAAGTGATGGAAGAGGTCGGAATCGACATCGCAGGTGAAAACCTGCCTCTTCAGGATTGTGACCGTTGCGAGGACTTTGAAATATTTGCGCATTTGCGCCATCGCTATGCTCCCGGCGTAACCCGTAATAAAGAACATTGGTTCTGTCTGGCGTTACCCGACGAGCGTGATGTGGTTCTTACCGAACATCATGCGTTCCGGTGGCTGGGAAAAGCGGAAGCGGCAGCGCTGACCGTCTCCCCGAGCAACCAGCAGGCGATTGAAGAATTTGTAAACTATTCGGTCTGTTAAGACTTTAGACTTTTTGGAGATATTTATGGCAGGTCACAGTAAGTGGGCCAACACCAAGCACCGCAAAGCGGCGCAAGATTCTAAACGTGGCAAAATCTTCACCAAAATCATTCGTGAGCTGGTTACCGCTGCACGTCTGGGCGGCGGCGATGCGGGTTCAAACCCACGTCTGCGCGCTGCAATTGATAAAGCACTGTCCAACAACATGACCCGCGATACCCTGAACCGTGCCATTGCGCGTGGCGTCGGTGGTGACGAAGACACCAACATGGAAACCATCATTTATGAAGGTTACGGCCCGGGTGGTTCTGCAATCATGGTCGAATGTCTGAGTGACAACCGCAACCGTACCGTGGCTGAAGTGCGTCATGCCTTCACCAAAACCGGCGGTAATCTGGGCACTGACGGTTCCGTTGCGTACCTGTTCTCCAAGAAAGGCGTGATTTCTTTCGCACCAGGTCTGGATGAAGATGTGCTGATGGAAGCCGCACTGGAAGCGGGTGCAGAAGATATCCAGTCTTACGACGATGGCGCCATCGATGTGTTCACAGCCTGGGAAAATCTGGGCGAAGTGAAAGACGCACTGGAAGCTGCCGGTTTCAAAGCAGATTCCGCAGAAGTCACCATGATCCCATCGACCAAAGCCGACATGGATGCAGAAACTGCACCAAAACTGTTGCGCCTGATCGACATGCTGGAAGATTGTGACGACGTACAAGAGGTTTACCACAACGGTGAAATCTCCGACGAGATCGCAGAAACTCTGTAATCTCACCGCAGCCGGTGGTCTCCACCGGCTGGCTATTCTCAAATCCCTCAGCAGTTTATACTGTCCCCAACTTTCTCAAAAAACGACAACACAAGGCGTTGAGCTGCTATGGCTATTATTCTGGGGATCGACCCCGGTTCACGCATCACCGGCTATGGCATTATCCGCCAGACAGGGCGTCAGCTGAGTTATCTGGGCAGCGGCTGCATCCGTACCGTCGTTGACGATATGCCGGGGCGTTTGAAATTAATTTACGCCGGCGTATCGGAAATTATTACGCAGTTCCAGCCTGACTTTTTTGCCATCGAATCCGTATTCATGGCGAAGAATGCGGATTCCGCGTTAAAGCTCGGGCAGGCGCGTGGCGCAGCGATTGTAGCCGCAGTGAATCAGGATTTGCCGGTGTTCGAATACGCCGCGCGGCAGGTGAAACAAACAGTTGTCGGCACAGGCGCAGCTGAGAAATCGCAGGTGCAGCATATGGTGCGTTCTATCCTGAAACTGCCCGCCAATCCGCAGGCCGATGCCGCCGATGCACTGGCGATTGCGATTACGCATTGTCACATGAGCCAGAATGCGATCCGGCTGAGTTCTGATAAATTGCAGATGGCGCGCGGACGTATGCGATAGACGCCGCAAGTCCATTAGGCTGGATATTCATCCAGCCTTTTTTATGATATAAACACTGCTGCTTTTGACCTGATAAGGAAAACGAACGTGATAGGCAGACTTCGAGGCATTATTCTGGAAAAACAGCCACCTCTGGTGCTGCTGGAAACCAACGGCGTGGGCTATGAAGTGCATATGCCGATGACCTGTTTTTACGAATTGCCCGAACTGGGTCAGGAAGCCATCCTCTTCACGCAATTTATTGTTCGCGAAGATGCCCAACTGCTTTACGGGTTCAATGATAAACAAGAGCGCGCGCTGTTCCGGGAACTGATCAAAGTGAACGGCGTCGGGCCAAAACTGGCGCTGGCAATCCTGTCAGGCATGTCGGCACAGCAGTTCGTCAGCGCAGTGGAAAAGGAAGAAATCACTGCCTTAATTAAGTTACCTGGCGTCGGTAAGAAAACCGCAGAACGCCTGGTCGTCGAAATGAAAGATCGGTTTAAAGGATTAAACGGTGATCTATTTAACAATCATACTGATATCACGCTACCTGCATCGGCGTCGAAAGCGAAAGAATCTGATGCCGAAGGTGAAGCAGTAGCCGCCCTGATATCCCTCGGATACAAACCGCCGGAAGCCAGCCGCATGATCAGTAAAGTGGCGAAACCGGGTGCAGAATCCGAAACGTTGATTAGAGAAGCGCTGCGCGCGGCGCTGTGAGGTAAACGATGATTGAAGCTGACCGCCTGATTTCTTCTGAAGTGTTTAGTGAAGAAGAGGTCATTGACCGTGCGATCCGCCCGAAGCTGCTTAACGAATATGTCGGGCAGCCCCACGTGCGCTCGCAGATGGAAATCTTTATTCAGGCGGCAAAGCAACGCAAAGATGCACTCGATCACCTGCTGATTTTCGGGCCGCCGGGGCTGGGTAAAACCACGCTGGCGAACATTGTTGCCAACGAAATGGGCGTGAATCTGCGCACGACTTCCGGGCCGGTGCTGGAAAAAGCCGGTGATCTGGCCGCGATGCTGACCAATCTCGAACCTCACGACGTACTGTTTATCGATGAAATCCACCGCCTCTCGCCGGTTGTCGAAGAAATTCTGTATCCGGCGATGGAAGATTATCAGCTGGATATCATGATTGGCGAAGGCCCGGCGGCGCGTTCCATCAAGCTTGATTTACCCCCGTTCACCCTGATTGGTGCCACGACGCGCGCCGGTTCCCTGACGTCTCCGCTGCGTGACCGTTTCGGTATTGTGCAGCGTCTGGAATTTTATCAGGTCGCCGATTTGCAGCATATCGTCGGGCGCAGTGCGTCCTGCCTCGGGCTGGAATTGTCGGAAGAAGGGGCGCATCAGATTGCCCGCCGCTCGCGTGGCACGCCGCGTATTGCCAACCGCCTGCTGCGCCGCGTGCGTGATTTTGCCGAAGTGAAAGGCGACGGTACGATCAACGGTGATGTAGCAAATGGCGCGCTGGACATGCTGGACGTTGATGCGGAAGGTTTCGATTATATGGACCGCAAACTGCTGCTGGCGATTATCGATAAATTCACCGGCGGGCCGGTAGGGCTGGATAATTTAGCTGCCGCAATTGGCGAAGAACGTGAAACGATAGAAGACGTGATCGAACCGTTCCTGATCCAACAGGGCTTTATCCAGCGAACGCCGCGCGGACGTATGGCAACCAACCACGCGTATAAGCATTTCGGCATTACGCGGGATACTGAATAACAGCCTATCTGAACCCTGTAAAAACGGACGCTGAAGCGTCCGTTTTGCTTTCTGATTTTGTGATCTGCGAGTAGCCTTTACTGATTCACCTCACACCGGCTGACCATCCGCCAGTTACGCGGCAATTCCCGCACTTTTCCGGCCAGTGTCACCTTACCGTTAGCGCGAATATCAGCGCTGGAAGCCCCGACCTGAACGTCAATAAAGCCCGGCTCAACGATGTGTTTGTGCGCGGCGTTGGTGAAATTCAGCATGTCGGTTGGAATACTGAAATTCAGCGTGGCGGTTTCTCCGACGTTCAGTTCAACGCGCTGGAATGCTTTCAGTTCGTGCACCGGCCGCACCAGAGAAGCCACGCAGTCGCGCAGATAAACCTGAACCACTTCGCTGCCTGCTCGCGAACCGCTATTGGTTATCTGAATCTGTACGGAAATTTCGCCGTTTTCGATGACGACTGGCTGCTGATTTAGCTGCAAATCGTGATACCGGAACGTGGTGCCGCTCAGCCCGTAACCAAACGGGTATTTCGCGCCGAAATGGAATGCAATCGGCGTCCCGCCACTTTACGTTTTTTGATTTTGTTTTTTTATTTGTGAACGGGATCAAACAGAATGAGGCCTGGCCGGCAAAAGCCCGCAGCGAACGGTATGCGGTCTCTTGCGAATGGATGGAAACCTTTGCGGTAACGGCATGAATATTTAAAAATTCGCCGGTCTGAGACTCTTCAAAATGCGGTGAAAGCCAGGCTCCCACCGCTGTTACGGATTAACTCTCCGCTTTAGGGTTCCGCAATTTAGGAACAACCAACTCCCCGTTGGCATTGTAATAACGGCTTGGCCAGATTTCCCACGCCGGAACGCCGATCATTGCCGCAATAATCAACTCACCTTTGGGCCAGCGTCGCGACAGCGTATTGGACAGGGTTGATGCGCCCAGTCCGGAATCACGCGAGAGTGCCGTCAGCGTTGAGCCTTTTTTGCGAATTGCAGCGATAATATCGGCGGGATGCCAGTCTTCACGGGTGTTCTTCATATGCTCTCTCCGTAACAAACGGGAGCATAAACCAACAGTGGGGGAGGAAGTAATGCCTGCCTTGGCTTGTCGTTCATGGTTCATTGTCCAGTAGTTTAATGTTACAGCGACCACCGGAGTTGAGAATCTCACTGGTGGTAGCCCTGACGGGGTTCTCAACACCGGTTCTACTGGATACCGGCCTGACCGTAGTCAGCCCCGCCTGAGCCACCATTGAGATATTGCTTGTTGTTTGTACAGGCAATAGGCATGCGCAGACTCAAACGTGAAATGCACTTATGCACTCCATGTCGCCAGTAAACATTCAGGTTGAGAATCCTGGTTACGGATTTTGCCGTAACGGGGGAATTATAACGTAACGGCTTACGTGTACCAACACCGCATTAGGAGTGCCTTTAAATTCTTGACGTTAAATGAGCGAATTAGTGATCCCGCAGCGGTAAACGAAAGCTGCTGATCACGGCTTTTAACGCCGCAGAAAGCTGGCGGTGACCGGGATAATAGAGAAAGAAACCGGGAAACGTGACCGACCAGTCTTCGAGCACGCGGATAAGCAAACCCTGTGCGACCAGCGCGTCATGTTCCGGGCTGCGGGCTGTGTAGACCAACCCGATCCCGTCGAGAGCGAGGCGAGTCATCATCGTTACGCTGTCGACAATCAGCGGGCCGCGGACCGGCACCGCAATTTGTTTACCTTCTTTTTCAAATTCCCATCGATACAACGCACCGCCGGTAATTTCCCGTCGCCCGATGCAGGCGTGATGTTGCAAATCGGCTGGTGAGAGCGGTTTCGCATGCCGCGCGAAATATTCAGGCGAGCCGTAAACCGCCGAATGAAAATCGGACGTCAGGCGAACCGCACTCATATCCTGCTGAACGTCGCCGCGGATACGCACTCCGGCATCAAATCCTTCAGTAACGATATCCACGAAACCGTCGTTGGTGGCCAGTTCCAGCCGGATGTCCGGGAAATCCAGATTAAATTGCTTCAGCTGCGGCATAAAAACGAGATCTGCCGCAATGCGCGGCGTATTGATGCGCACCGTGCCTTGCGGAGTTTCCCTGAAGGTATTCACTTTCTCAACCGCACCGGCAATCGCCGCAAACGCAGGCGCAATTTCGGCCAGCAGCGCAATCCCCGCTTCGGTCGGCGAAACGGTACGCGTGGTGCGGTTCAGTAACCGTACGCCCAGCCGTTCTTCCAGCGCGCGTAAAGAATGGCTGAGGGTGGATGGGGTTAAATTCAGCCGCGCCGCCGCCTTACGGAAGCTTTTTTCTTCTGCCACGGCGACAAAGGCGGTCAGTTCACCCAGTTCGTTAGTCCGCATTTCTTTTCTCATTGATGAATATGAACCAGTAAATCATGCGATATAAGACGGCTTATCCACAACAATTAATCCTCTTATAGTCAGGTTCTGGTCAACATATTTCTCAGAGGTTTCTATGTCACAGCAATCACATCTTCATATTCAGCCCCTTCGTCTGCATAACCGCGTGGCGCTGGTCACTGGCGGAGGCAGCGGAATTGGCCGTGCCGCGGCGCTGGCTTTCTCACGCGACGGCGCAAAAGTGGTGGTCGCCGGGCGTCGTGAGGCGGAACTTTTGCAAACCGTTGCGCTGATCCATGAACAGGGCGGCGACGCGCTGGCGGTGCCGGCAGACGTTTCAGATAGCGCGCAGGTTCAACATATGATTGCGGAAACGCTGGCGCATTTCGGGCGTCTGGACGCGGCGTTTAATAATGCCGGTGTCGAAGGTTTTGCGCCGGTCAATGAAATGACGGAAGCCGAATTCGACCGCGTGATCGCCATCAATCTGAAAGGCGTCTGGCTGTCCGTGAAATATGAACTGGAGGCGATGGTGGCCGCAGGTCACGGCGGCGCGATTGTGAATACGTCCTCGTGGCTGGCGCACGGTGCGAGTTTCGGGTCTGCGGCTTATTCCGCCAGCAAGGGCGGTCTGGATGCCATGATCCGCGCCATTGCGCTGGAAACCGGCGCGCATAAAATCCGTATCAACAACGTGAATCCAGGCATTATCGATACGCCGATGGCACGACGGATGGGCGCGAATGAAGAGATGCTCAGGCCGTTTATTCAGCTGACACCGGCAGGGCGCGTGGGCGAATCCGACGACGTGGGCGACGTTGTTGCGTGGCTGTGCAGCGACGAAGCGCGGTTTGTCACCGGGCAAAATCTGCTGGTAGACGGCGGATTCACCATCGCCGGTCTGCGCTAGTTTGCCGGAGATGCTCAGGGACGAGCCTCCTTCAGCACAAAGTCTGAAGCCGATCACAGTTTCGTCACACGGCTGATATTACGACTTGTTTCTGTCAACGATTCGCCCGAGAATCCGTTGCAGAAAGCAGGATTGTTACTGTCTGACAGGCAAAACCTAAACTTCTCGTTTCTTCGCATGCCGCGAAGAGACCGGACGTTTAGGTTTTTTTTTGGCCTGAATTCAGGGGCCGGCCGCCCCTTTGAAATACAACGGCAATGTCGTGCACGACGCCATTACTCTGATGAGATAACACCATGGAATACAAAACATTAGCCGACGAAATTCTCCGCGGAGTGGGCGGAAAGGAAAACGTGAACAGCGTGGTGCATTGTGCCACCCGTTTACGGTTCAAGCTTAAAAACATCAGTAAAGCGGATGCCGAAGGATTAAAAAAGAACCCCGGCGTCATTATGGTGGTGGAAAGCGGTGGCCAGTTTCAGGTCGTGATCGGCAACCACGTCGGCGCGGTCTATGACGCTTTAGTGCGCGGCAGCGCACTTTCGGAAAGCGGCGATGAAGAAGAGGGGCAGGATAAAGGCAATCTGTTCGCCCGCGCCATTGACGTCATTTCCGGTATTTTCACCCCGTTTATCGGCATCATGGCCGCGTCAGGGATCCTGAAAGGGTTTCTGTCACTGGCGCTGGCCTGCGGCTGGCTGAATCCGGAAAGCGGCACGTATAAAGTCTGGTTCGCCGCCAGCGACGCCATGTTTTACTTCTTCCCGCTGGTGATCGGCTATACCGCCGGGAAAAAATTCGGCGGCAATCCGTTTGTAACGATGATGATTGGCGGCGCGATGGTGCATCCGCTGATGACGGCGGCATTTAACGCTCAGCAGCCGGGTGTACCGTCTGAACATTTCTTTGGCATACCGCTGGTTTTCATCAACTACGCCTCATCGGTTATTCCGGTGATCCTCGCTGCGTGGGCCTCCAGCTGGATGGAAAAACGTCTGATGAAACTACTGCCGGGTTCCCTGCGCAATTTCATTACGCCGCTTATCTGCCTGATGGTAATTGTCCCGCTGACCTTCCTCCTCATCGGGCCGGTCGCGACCTGGGCCAGCCAGCAACTTGCTAACGGCTATCAGTTTATCTATCACATCAGCCCGGCCATCGCGGGGGCCTTTATGGGTGGCCTGTGGCAAGTCTGTGTGATCTTCGGTCTGCACTGGGGGCTGGTGCCGCTGATGATCAACAACTTCAGCATTCTGGGCCACGACACCATGCTGCCGCTGCTATTACCGGCCGTGATGGGGCAGGTTGGCGCTGTAATCGGCGTGATGTTGCGTGCTAAAGACGCGCGTACCAAAGCACTGGCGGGTTCAGCGGTCAGCGCCGGGATTTTCGGTATCACAGAACCGGCGGTTTACGGCATTAACCTGCCACGCCGCCGTCCGTTTATTTTCGGCTGCGTCGGCGGCGCGCTGGGCGCGGCAATCCTCGGTTATTTCCAGACTACCGCGTACTCGTTCGGCTTCGCTAACATCTTCACTTTCACGCAGATCATTCCACCGACGGGTTTTGACCAGACGGTTACCGCCGCGATCGCCGGCACCGTTTTTGCCCTCGCGTTTGCCGCTCTGGCAACGTTCTTCTTCGGGATGAATGAAGAAGCGAAAGCGGGTGAAACGGCCGATAGTGTCTCGCCGGCTTCCGTCCAGGCGCCGCGTGGCAAAACCCTGGTGGCCAGCCCGATTGCAGGTATCTGCGTGGCGCTTGAAGATGTGAAAGATCCGACATTTGCCAGCGGTTTGCTGGGTAAAGGCGTAGCGATTATTCCGTCCGCGGGCCGTGTCGTTTCGCCGGTCAACGGCACCGTGGTTTCCCTGTTCAAAACCCATCACGCTATCGGAATTGAATCAGAAGACGGCGCGGAAATCCTGATCCACGTCGGTATCGATACCGTGAAGCTTGATGGCAAATTCTTCACGCCGCACGTGGCAGCAGACACCGTCGTGAAGCAGGGTGATTTGCTGCTGGAGTTCGACACCCAGGGCATTGCCGATGCCGGTTACGACCTGACTACGCCTGTACTTATCACCAACAGCGACGATTATCTCGACGTCATTCCGGCCTGCACGGGTCAGGACGTCGGCGAACAAGCTTTATTACTTACCCTTTTACGATAACAGTCAGAACCAGGAGATTCACATGAGCAAGCAATTCCCGAAGGAATTCTTATGGGGCGGCGCAGTCGCAGCTAATCAGGTTGAAGGCGCGTACCTGACCGACGGTAAAGGATTGTCCACCTCTGACCTGCAACCGCAGGGCGTTTTCGGCCCGGTGCAGGAGCGCGTGGAAGGCGATTTTGGCATCAAAGATGTGGCGATTGATTTTTACCATCGTTATCCGGAAGACATGAAACTGTTCGCCGAAATGGGATTCACCGTGCTGCGAACTTCTATTGCCTGGACACGTATTTTCCCGGAAGGCGACGAACTGCACCCGAACGAAGCCGGTCTGGCATTCTACGACCGCCTGTTTGATGAAATGGCAAAATACGGCATCACGCCGCTGGTGACGCTTTCCCATTACGAAATGCCGTACGGCATCGTGAAAAAACACGGCGGCTGGGGCAGCCGGGATACCATCGGTTTCTTCGAGAATTACGCCCGCACCGTGTTCACGCGTTACAAAGATAAAGTGAAACACTGGCTGACGTTCAACGAAATCAACATGTCGCTGCACGCGCCGTTTACCGGTGTCGGATTGCCGGAAGGCAGCAGCAAACAGGCGATTTATCAGGCCATTCATCATCAGCTGGTGGCGAGTGCCAAAGCAGTGAAAGCCTGTCATGAAATCATTCCTGACGGCAAAATCGGTAACATGCTGCTGGGCGGAATGCTCTATCCGCTGACCTGCAAACCGGCTGATATGATGGAAACGCTGCAACAAAACCGCGACTGGTTATTCTTTGGTGACGTTCAGGTACGTGGCGCGTATCCGGCGTATATGAAACGTTTCTTTAAAGATCGCGGTATGGAAATAAACATTACTGCTGAAGACAAAATAGCGCTGAAAGAAACGGTCGACTTTATTTCCTTCAGTTATTACATGACCGGTTGTGTAACCACGGATGCAGAACAAAATATTAAAGCACGTGCCAATATATTAAATATGGTGCCGAATCCGCATCTGAAAAGTTCCGAATGGGGCTGGCAGATTGATCCGGAAGGTTTGCGGTTCTTAATGAATGAATTATATGACCGCTACCAGAAGCCGTTATTTATTGTTGAGAATGGTCTGGGTGCCCGCGATAAAGTCGAAGCGGACGGCAGCATTAATGATGATTACCGCATTGAGTATATCAATGACCATCTGGTGCAGGTGCGCGAAGCCATTGAAGACGGTGTGGAAGTCATGGGCTACACCAGCTGGGGGCCTATCGACCTGGTCAGCGCATCGAAAGCCGAATTCTCCAAACGCTACGGTTATATCTATGTCGACCGCGACGACCAGGGCAATGGCACGCTGGAACGCCGCCGCAAGAAAAGCTTCTTCTGGTATGCCGACGTGATTAAAACTCATGGTGCTTCTTTAAAAGCGTAAATAAACAAACCGTAATCCGGTGGCCTGAATGAGCAGGCCACTTCATACCGAACCTCAATTAATAATGCGAAATTTCACCCGCAGGGCAATCTGTGCCTGCGGGAAGGAGTTCGAATAACAATAAAAAGATAATCAATAATTCGAAGGGAATGTAATGATGAAATTTTCTCAGATTTCTGTATTACCTGCACATAATAATTCCGGGCATAAAATGCGACCCGCAGTTCGTTCATATCATAAATATTTCGCGCTGGCCGTTTGTCTGGCGGGCGCAGGGATCCAACCGGCACTGGCCGCCAGCGACTGGAACGGAACCGTGCTCGGCTTTGAAGCACCCGGCGAAGGGATGCTCGGAGACATGCTGGGGATCCGGCCCATTCTTGAAGACCACGGTTTCCATTATCAGCTCGGTTACCTGAGCGAATCTTCCTACAACGCGGGCGGCGGTTATAACCACGATAAAAAACTGGCGTACATCGACCAGTTCTCGCTGACGTTTACGCAGGATCTGGAAATGTACACCGGCATTCCGGATGCGGCGATTGAAGGGAACATTGTTAACCGTAACCATGATGACAACCTGACGTCCGAACGTACGCAAGATCCGCGTGTGGGTTTTAACGATATCGCGCAGGAAAGCTGGGGAGGGCAGTCGATTACGCGTCTGGGCTGGCTGACCTTCAGTCGCAGTTTTGATGACCGCAAACTGCACTGGCGCATCGGCATGATGAACAAGAATCAGGATTTCGATCAGATTATCCCGTGCGATTTCCAGTTGCTCAGTCAGTGCGGCGGCAAATCTGCTAACTCGATGACCTGGTACAACTGGAACAAACATTACTGGGGCACCACATTCCAGTACAAACTGACGGACAGCCTGACGCTGAAAACCGGCATCATGGAACAAAACCCGGACGCGTCAGATAGAAAATACGCCTGGAGCGGTTCGCTGAAAGGCGCTCGCGGGATTTTGCTGCCGATGGAAGCCGAACTGAAAACCAAGGTCAACGGTTTGCCGGGCATTTATAACTTCGGACTGCTGTACACCAACTCGCCGCAGAAGGATCTTTCTGAGGGGAAAACGCAAAGCGTCGGCGCCAGCGACCCGGAAGGTTATCGTTCCCACAGCAGCACCTGGTTTATGTACACCGGTTTCAACCAGCAGGTGACGCAGCGTGGCGATGATCCGAACCGCGGCATGAGCGTGTCATACAGTCTCGGTCTGGCCGACCCGCGCAGCAACGCCATGCATTACACGCAGGCGGCGTCCATGCGTTATCGCGGTCTGTTCGATGCGCGCCCTGACGACTGGCTGGGTTTTGGTATGACGTACATTAAAATGAGCGACCACTACCGGCAGAATCAGGAAAACCTGAACGCCATTTATCAGGTGGATGATTACGGCAATCCGTTGTACACGCCGCTGTCCGGGCATTCGGTTAATGCCGATTTGTACTATCAGATCAAAGTGCGTTCATGGCTTATCCTGCAACCTGATTTGCAATACTGGTACCGTCCGGGTGGCGTGAAAGAAACGCAGGACGCCTGGGTGACAGGGCTGAAAGCCATTGTCACTTTCTGAGTGCGGGCATGGCCGGAGAGCCGGGATCGTTATCACGCTTTTTCAGTAATGTGCATTGAGTGGCTAATCTAACCTGCTAGAATTATCAGGCAGATACGCAATGCTACGGCAGACAAAACCTGATCTTCTTCACTGACGATCGGGTTTTTCTTTTCAGGGAATCACAATGAAAATCGCCAAAATTTTAAATAATAACGTGGTGGTTGTCGTCAACGATCAGCAGCGGGAACAGGTCGTCATGGGCCGTGGTCTGGCGTTTATGAAAAAAACGGGAGATGAACTTGATGACAGTAAAATCGAGAAAATCTTCGCCTTACAAAACGACGAACTGGTCGCGCATCTGACGGAACTGCTCTCGCATATTTCGATGGAAGTGATGACGACCTGCGACCAGATCATTTCGCTGGCACGAACCCGGCTGGGAAAGTTGCAGGAAAATCTGTATATCGCGCTGACCGATCACTGCAACTTTGCCATTGAACGGCAGAAAAAAGGTGTGCCCATCAGCAATGCGTTGCTGTGGGAAACGCGACGTCTGTATCCCAAAGAGTATGCGCTGGGCGTGGAAGCGCTGGACATTATTGATGCCCGTCTGGGCGTGCGGTTGCCGGTGGATGAAGCCGGTTTTATTGCCCTGCATCTGGTCAACGCGCAGCTGAACGGCGAAATGCCGGAAGTGGCGCGCATTACCCGCGTGATGCAGGAAATCCTCAATCTGGTGAAATACCAGCTGCGTCTGGAATATGACGAAGAGTCGCTGAGTTATCAGCGGTTCGTTACCCACCTGAAATTCTTCGCCCAGCGGATGCTGAACCGGACCGTGGTCGCCGATGACGATATGACGCTGCATGTGGCGGTAAAAGAGAATTACCCGCAGGCGTGGCAGTGTGCAGAAAAGATCGGGGAATACCTGACGGCGCAGTACCAGCGCGGGCTGACGACGGAAGAAATCATGTACCTGTCGATCAATATTGAGCGGGTGCGCAAAGAGAGCAAACCACAAGATCATGCATAAAACTGTCGTTGCATGCGCAATTCACGCCGCGAAATATGTCTTATCACAATTTTTAAGTACGGTTTTTTTTGCCTCGGTTAATGAGAACAGGTAGCATCCTTCGCCGTTATTGCATCAAAAACAGTTCCGGCTAAAAAAACTACAGTGGGTTAACCACGTAAACGTCGTGGCTTGCAATCGTTTGCTTGCTGCACCGGCGTCAGGTGAAGGTTATTTTGGAGAACAAGTCATAATGAAGTCTCATAAGAAATCGGCAGAGGCAAAACACGCCGCAAAACGGCGCTGGCTGGATTCGCACGAAAGCGGTTACCACAAGAGCATGGGCAATCGTCAGGTTCAGATGATTGCTATTGGGGGTTCTATCGGTACCGGTTTATTCCTTGGTGCGGGTGCGCGTTTACAGATGGCAGGCCCGGCGCTGGCTATCGTGTATGCGGTATGTGGTATTTTCTCGTTCTTTATTCTGCGTGCGCTGGGTGAACTGGTTTTACACCGTCCGACCAGCGGCAGTTTCGTCTCTTATGCCCGTGAGTTTCTGGGCGAAAAGGCCTCCTATGTGGCGGGCTGGATGTACTTCCTGAACTGGGCGATGACCGGCATTGTCGATATCACCGCAGTGGCTCTGTACATGCACTACTGGGGAACCTTCGGTGATGTCCCGCAATGGATGTTTGCCCTCGGTGCGCTGGCGATTGTGGCGACCATGAATATGATCGGCGTGAAGTGGTTCGCTGAAATGGAATTCTGGTTTGCGCTGATCAAAGTCGCGGCTATCGCAATCTTCCTGGTGGTCGGCGTGGTGTTCCTCGGCACAGGCAAACAGCTCGACGGCAATACCACCGGTCTGCACCTGATCACCGACAACGGCGGTATCTTCCCGCACGGCCTGTTACCGGCGCTGGTTTTAGTGCAGGGCGTGGTCTTCGCCTTTGCGGCGATCGAACTGGTCGGTACCGCAGCGGGCGAAACGAAAAATCCTGAAAAAGTGCTGCCGAAAGCCATCAACAGCGTGATCTGGCGTATTGCTTTGTTCTACGTCGGCTCCGTCGTGCTGCTGGTTCTGCTGCTGCCGTGGAATGCGTATCAGGCGGGCCAGAGTCCGTTTGTGACCTTCTTCAGCAAGCTCGGCGTGCCGTACATCGGGACAATCATGAATATCGTGGTGCTGACCGCCGCGCTGTCGAGCCTGAACTCTGGCCTGTATTCCACCGGTCGTATTCTGCGTTCGCTGTCGATGGGCGGCTCTGCGCCGAAATTCATGTCGAAGATGAGCGCGCAGCAGGTGCCTTACGCTGGCATTCTGGTGACCGTCGGTATTTACGTAATAGGCGTCATCCTCAACTATTACGTGCCTTCGCAGGTCTTTGAGATTGTCCTGAACGTTGCGTCACTAGGCATCCTCAGCTCATGGGCATTCATCATCGTGTGTCAGATGAAACTGCGTACCGCCATCAAAGAAGGTCGGGCGAAAGACGTCTCCTTCAAAATGCCGTGGGCGCCGTTTACTTCATGGCTGACGCTGGCATTCCTGGCGGGCGTACTGATTCTGATGGCGTTTGATTACCCGAACGGAACCTTCACGGTTTCCACTATTCCGGTGCTGATCATTCTGCTGGTTCTGGGCTGGATTGGCTTGCGTAAGCGCGCGGCGGAAGTGCATGCCGAGCAGGCAGCGCACGAAGAAGCGCATCACGAAAGCGTGGAAACGAAGTAAACCGGGCAGAATGTTTGCCGTGAAAGAAGGTCGTCCTGCGGGGCGGCCTTTTTTTTGCCTTTCAGAAAGTAAACATTCCTAAACTCTCCTGATTTTTCACCGCATTGCCCTTCGTTGACTAGGCTTGTTCTTTTGCTGTGAGAGAAACCTATGCTAAAGAATCTGCTTCAAATTTTTTCCAGCCCCGAGCAATTTCTGGGGCTGTTCAGTGCGAAGGATATTGAGAATACGCTGGAGGAGGGGGAGCGTATTTTGATTGATGAAAACGGTACTGCCTCGGTCAATCCGGCGAATCAGGACATGCAGGAAGATTTCGCCCGTCACGTCAAACGCATGGGTGTGCTGTAATGGCGACGGCGGTTTTCATGGTGTTAATGGTCTGCGGTTACTGGTACACCACCCGCGACATCTCATCACGTTTCAAACTCAAACGGACATTTGGCTGGGATGTCTATTTTCTGGTGGCGCTCTACGGCTGCATTTTTGTCCTGCAAGGCGTGCTGATGATTGCGCTGGGGTATATGGCGCTGTGGGGCATTTCAGAAATCGTGAACGCCATTCCGGCCACGGTTTATGCGCATCAAAACGTTCATTACCACCGCGATTTTATCAACTGGAGTTTCTTAGGGATTCAGGCACCGGTTGTCATCATGCTCGGCATTTCGGTGATGCTTTGCCTGGTGCGCACCACCTGGTCGCCGGGCTTGCGGCTCAATACCGCCGGACGCAAGCAACTGTACAAACAGCTCACCCGGGCCAACGGCGTCGAAGGTCTTTTGTACCAGTGCATGGAGCAGGGCGATATGGTGTTTATCACGCTCCAGTCACGGCGTGTGTATATCGGGATGGTGCACACGGCGCGCTGTGAAACCTCATCATCAGATAACGTCGTGGTGATCCCGATGGTCAGCGGCTACCGCGACAAAGACACACTGGAGCTGCGCGTTGAGCACAACTATGCCCGGTATTATCAGGAACACGGCGTGACGCCTGTTTCCCAGCCGGTGAATGCACTGAATTTCAGAAAGGTGATTTTGCTCAGCCAGATAGAAACGCTGTCACTGTTTGATCCGTCCAGCGCTTGTGCATTTGAGAAGCTGATCCCGCTCGTTACGGAAGAGGCTGAAAGAAAGGCGGGAGAAAAGGACGCCTGAAATCAGGCGTCGCAGCAGGGATAGACGCTTAAACGATAGTAAAGCTGAATTCGCTCAGCCCTTCGATCCCGCCGGTGATCACATCACCGCGCACAACCGGGCCGACGCCCGCAGGCGTACCGGTGTAAATCAGGTCACCGGGCTTAAGCTCAACGGCCTGTGACAGATAACTGATCACATCCGCCACCTGCCAGATCTGATCACTTAAATCGCCGCGCTGACGTTTTTCGCCGTTCACATCCAGCCAGATTTTACCGGCGGCAGGATGTCCGGTCTGGCTGACCGGCAGCAGCGGATTCGCGGGTGCGGAATCATCAAAGCCTTTGGCGAAATCCCACGGACGCCCCTGCTTTTTGGCCTGCGCCTGGATGTCGCGACGGGTTAAATCCACGCCGACGGTATAACCCCAGACATGCGAAAGCGCGTCTCCGGCGGCGATGTTTTTACCGCCCTCGGCGATCGCTACCACCAGTTCCACTTCGTAATGCAGATCTTCGGTCAGTGTCGGATACGGCACGTTACCGCGGGCAGGAATAACCGCATCAGCCGGCTTACCAAAGAAAAATGGCGGTTCACGATCCGGATCATGCCCCATTTCGCGGGCGTGCTCGGAATAGTTACGTCCGACGCAGTACACACGGCGTATCGGAAAACGGGCGCTCTGGCCTTCGACGGCAAGAGAGGAAACTTCAGGTGTAGCAATTACATATTCAGTCATCGTATTCACTTCACAAAGTTGGCGAATTAACATATTTGCAAAGCAAATCAACATTGACCAGTAAATTTATGTTACTGGTCAATGTCTCACTGTCAGGCTTTGTAACGCGGCGCGGCGTGAGATTGCAGGAAGTTCGGCACCATCGCCGAACGCAGGGCGTCAAAATCGTCCCACTGTTTTTCGTCCTGCAACGGCGGAATAGTGACTTTTTCTTTGCGGTCAAAGCCCAGCAGCGCGGCATCTACCAGTTCACCGACTTCCATGACTCCCGGTACTTCATCGATATTTTTGCCCGAACGCGCCCAGATTTCGGTACGCGTTGCGGCCGGTAACACGGCCTGAACGTACAGGCCGCGTTCTGCCATTTCAAATTGCAGCGTCTGGCTGAAAGTCAGCACAAAAGCCTTAGTCGCGGAATACACCGCCGATTGCAGCTCCGGCGTCAGCGCCATCACAGAAGCGATATTAATAATGGCGCCGTCTTTATGTTTAATCAGACCGTCGAAAGCGACACGGGAAAGACGTGCCACCGAGGTGACATTCAGGGTGATCAGATTCTCGATAGCCCCGGCGTCACTGTTCTCAAAACCGGCTTTCAGTGAAGCCCCGGCGTTATTGATCAGCAGGGAAATCTGCGGCGTGGCGCGGATGAAGTCTTCGACACGGGCGAGATCTTCGCTGCGGGTCAGGTCAGCAGGCAGCACGGTGATATTTACGCCCGACTCTTGTTGCAGGCGATCGGACAGCGCATTAAGACGTTCAACGTCACGGGCAACCAGAATTAAATCGTAACCACGCTTTGCCAGGCGATCGGCATAGGTTGCGCCAATACCGGTGGATGCCCCTGTGATCAAAGCAACAGATTTGGAGCGAATAGAATCTGACATAGTAGAACCTCGGGTTTGAATAGGTGGTTTAATTATGAAACCAGATGATTTTTAGCACCAGTGGTTTTATAATGCAACCAGATTATTTAAACCGCATTGAGCAGGAAGTGCCATGAAACGAACCCGTCTGGAAAATACGCCTTGTCCGGCAGGCCGTGCGCTGGATTTAATTGGTGACTGGTGGACGCTGCTGATTGTCCGTGATGCCATGCGTGGAATTTCGCGTTTCAGTGAATTCCAGCGCAGTCTGGGCGCGGCTAAAAACATTCTCAGCACGAGACTGAAAGCGCTGGTGGCGGAAGGTATCTTGAAAGTTGAACCGGCGGCGGATGGCTCGGCGTATCAGGATTATGTGCTGACAGAAAAAGGGCTGGCGCTGCAACCGGTGCTGGTCGCGCTGGGGCAGTGGGGAAGTGAATACCTGTTTGAAGAAGGCGAAGCCTGCACGCTGCTGGTTGATAACAAAAACCGCCAGCCGCTGCGCAAACTTGAAATACGTGCGCAGGACGGGCGGGTGCTGGAGAGTCAGGACATTACGGCGATAATTCCTGAAGTTTGATTCAAATCCCAACCCGCTCCCACCTCAGCGAAGGGGGATAAGCAAAGTTACCGCGCAATCCTCTCGTGCCAGTATTTCGTGAATTCTTCTTCGCCGTTCAGACTCACCACCATGTCGCCGCTGACGATAAAGTGGGTCAGATCACTACGCAGCTCGAGCGTAATTTCCGCCTCCATCCACCAGCCTTCTCGCCCCATTTTCATGGTTTGCGTCAGCAGATAGCGCGCGGAAAGCGGGTCACTGTTACTGACCGTCAGCTCGCGGCGTAGACCGTGATCGACGGTCGTATCGATATCATCGAAACGGTAAACGCCTTCACCGAATACGCCACCCACGCCGTGGGTCACGCTGGTCCAGCTGTCGGTAAGGAAATCATAAGTGATGTTGCGATCAACGCGTCCCGGTGACAGTACGGTCTGCGGGGTAAGCGGGGCGCTTTGTGGTTCGGCGATCGGGCCATCAACCGGTACCGGCTGTTCGCAAACCGGCAGACTGAGCTGCGCGCTGTGCAAATCTACCGTCAGCGTCGCGGCTTCTGCCATCGGCCAGATCATCGGCCAGAAAGTGGTTGCCAGCGAGAGCCGCAGGCGATGTCCGGCGGCAAAGCGGTGAGCGATGCCATCCAGCTGTACCGGTACTTTGACTTTTTGCCCCGGTACGAGCGGTACAGATTTATCGTGGCCGTGCAGATGCGCCAGATTCAGCCAGCCGTGTGTGACGCGGTTTACCGCACCTTCCGGTGAAACGTCGGAAAGGCGCACGTAAAGCATCGCCGCCGGTTTATCACTGCTCAGCTCCACCGTGAATTCCGGAAAGCCGAAGATGGACAGCGGTTCGGCCAGCGGTTCGCCGTCAAAGATTTCCGCCATGCCGTCGTCAACGCGCTGATCCGGCGGCATTTCACCGGGCACGCCAGCGCCCATCCATTCCCCGGCCATCAGCCCGTGATTCTGAGGCGAACAGATATTGATGACGCCCGCGCCGGCATCCGGCTGAGTATTCAGCTGGCCGCGCGAAAGCCAGCGGGGCATGTAATTAATATTGCTGGCGGTGCCGCGATCAAATCCCACCCATTCGCCTTTGCTGACCGGACGCATCGCCGAAGGCGGCTGGCTGTCCTGCAACCATGTCTGAATCATCGGGCCTTCCATCGCGCCGTTTTGTTCGCCCTTCAGCCAGTGATCCCACCAGCGAACCGCTTCCTGCAGGAAACCGATCGTCGGTTCCGGCGTGCCGTCCTGGGGATAAATATGCGCCCATGGGCCGAGAATGGCGCGGCGCGGAACCTGTAAATTGTCCATCAGGCGGAAAACGGCATTGCTGTAGGCATCTGCCCAGCCGCCAATCGCCAGCACCGGACATTCAATGGCTGACCAGTCTTCGCACACCGAGCCGTGCTGCCAGTATTCGTCGCGCAGCGGATGCTCCATCCACAACGCCGGGAAGAAGGGCATGTTTTCCAGACGGTTCAGCCAGTCTTTGTACCAGCTTTCACCGACCAGCGCCGGATCAGACGGACGGCTCTGGTACGCCAGCATAATGCCGCCCCACCAGAGGTTATCGTTAAGCAGGCAGCCGCCTTTGTAGTGGATGTCATCGCGGTAGCGGTCGTCGGTTGAGCATACGGTGATGATGGCTTTCAGCGCCGCAGGACGACGGGCGGCGACCTGCAATCCGTTAAATCCGCCCCAGGATTTGCCCATCATGCCGACGTTGCCGCTGCACCAGTTTTGCTGCGTGATCCATTCGATGACTTCGAGCGCGTCGTCCTGTTCCTGCAACAGGTATTCGTCGGCCAGCAATCCGTCGGATTCGCCGCTGCCGCGCATGTCCACACGCACCACCGCGTAACCGTTGCCGGCAAAGAATCCGTGCATCGGTTCATCGCGGGTGCGGGTTCCGTCGCGCTTGCGGTAAGGAATGTATTCGAGGATCGCCGGAACCGGCTGGTTTACCGCATCATCCGGTAGCCATAATCGCGCGGCGAGGCGTGTGCCGTCGCTCAGCGGTATCCACACATGTTCAGTCACGGTGACGGCGTGGGGGAATTCGGTCACGATGCGTTTGGTATTCATAAGACTCCTGTCGAAGGAATGGCTGTAGCCGGAAGCGGAACGTTGCGCAGGGCGAGAACGTCGTCCAGCCAGCGGGTGCGCATTTCCGGTACGGACGTCAGCAGTTTTTCGGTGTAGCTGTGCATAGGCGCGCTGAATACCACGCCGGTATCGCCACTGGCGACCACCTGGCCCTGATACATCACCGCGACCTGATGGGCGATACGTTTCACGGTGCCCAGATCGTGGGTGATAAACAGGTAAGACAGCCCGAGCTGTTCCTGTAAGCGGCGCAGCAGATTCAGTACTTCCTCAGCGACCAGCGGATCGAGCGCGGAGGTGGCTTCGTCACAGATAATCAGTTCCGGCTGCGCAGCCAGCGCACGGGCTATACAGACGCGCTGTTTCTGCCCGCCGGAAAGCTCGCCGGGACGACGGTCGATCAGCTTTACCGGCAGCTCCGTCAGGCGCAGTAACTCTTCCACGCGCTCGCGAACCTGCTTTTTGTTCATCCCGAAATAGAAACTCAGCGGGCGGCCAATGATATCCAGCAGCGTCTGGCGTGGGTTGAGCGCCACGTCTGGAAGCTGATAAATCATCTGCATCCGGCGCAGGGTTTCTTTGTTGCGCTTCTGGTAATTATGCGAAAGCGCCGTGCCGTCGAAGTCCACCGAGCCTTCGGTGTCCGGTAGCAGACCCACCAGCGCCCGCGCCAGCGTACTTTTTCCGCTGCCGGATTCACCGATAATCGCCAGCGTTTTGCCGCGAGGGAGTTGCAGACTGACATCATGCACCACGCGTTTACCGTTATAACCGGTGCTGAGTTTCTTCATAGTCAGCAGCGGCTGGCCGGACGATTCATGGCCGCCGGTCAGTGGCGTCAGCGCGTGTTCACGCTCCGCGACCAGCCTGCGGGTATAATCCTGCTGCGGATTTTACAGAATGGTTTGCGTGCTGCCGGTTTCCACTTCCTTGCCGTGACGCAGCACCATAATGCGGTCGGCGAGCTGCGCGACAACGGCCAGATCGTGCGTGATATACAGCGCGGCGGTGTTGAACTCACGCACCAGTTTGCGCAGCATCACCAGCACTTCAATTTGCGTGGTGACGTCCAGCGCCGTGGTCGGTTCGTCCATGATCAGCAAATCCGGTTTACAGGACATCGCCATCGCGGCCATTGCGCGCTGAAGCTGTCCGCCGGAAAGCTGATGCGGATAACGCTTGCCGATGTTTTCCGGATCCGGCAAATCCAGTGAGCGGAACAGCGAAATCGCCCACTGGCGGCTTTCTTCTTTGTTCATCAGACCGTGGCGGACCGGGCATTCGCATACCTGTTTTTCGATGGACAGCTCCGGGTTAAACGAGGCGGCGGCGCTTTGCGCGACATAGGCCACGCGTTTGCCGCGCCACTCGCGTTTAACGCGTGAAGGCTGTGAAACAATGTTGGTGCCGTCGAGGATCACCTCGCCGCCCGCAATCCGGCAGCCCTGACGTGCATAGCCCAGCGCCGCCAGCCCGATGGTGGATTTGCCTGCGCCGGATTCACCAATCAGGCCGAGCACTTCGCCCGCCGCCAGTTTCAGCGAAATATCCTGCACCAGCGGCGAACCGTCGAGGGTTTCGATGCGCAGGCCGCGCATTTCTAAAATCGTGTGTGTCATGCTTCATCTCCCTGCGGCAGGCTGTTACGGGCCAGCAGCCAGTCAACCACCAGATTGACGCCAATCGTCAGCAGCGCAATCGCCGCCGCCGGATAGAGCGGCGCAAACTGACCAAAGTTAATCGCCTGCGCGTTGTCACGCACCATGCTTCCCCAGTCAGCATACGGCGGCTGAATACCTAATCCTAAGAAGCTCAGACCCGCAATAAACAGGAAGGTAAAGCAAAAGCGCATACCAAACTCTGCCAGCAGCGGCGGCAGGGCGTTAGGCAGAATTTCTTTGAACAGCACCCAGCGCAACCCTTCACCGCGCAGACGCGCCGCTTCGACATATTCCTGACAGACAATCGCCTGGGCGACCAGGCGTGCCAGACGGAACACGCGGGTGGCGTCGAGCAGGGCGATGGTCAGCACCAGGACCGGAATCGAGGTGCCCATTACGGATAATACGATCAGCGCGAAAATCAGCACCGGAATCGACATCACGGTATCGACGATGCGCGAAAGCACGGTATCCACCCATTTGCCGTAAATCGCGGCGGTGAAACCGGTGACGATGCCGATGATAAATGAGCTGAAGGTGATGGTCAGGGCGATGGCAATTGTCGTGCGCGCGCCAAATAAAATGCGCGAAAGCATGTCGCGCCCGAGGCTGTCGGTACCAAACGGCGTGGCGGAAGACGGCAGCAGCCAGATATCGCCAACCTGTTCGGTTTCGCTGTGAGGCGCAAGCCACGGCGCGAAAATGGCGGCGAAGAGATTCACCGCAATAATCACAATGCCAATCCAGGCCGACAGCGGGATGTTAATGAAATACCGGTTCATGCTGTCCCTCTTTTAGCGCGCATGGCGCAGGCGTGGATTACACCAGATCGCCAGTAAATCGGCGGTGATATTAAGAAAAATGTAGGTGCCGCCAAACAGCAGACCGCAGGCCTGAACGACCGGCAGGTCTCGCTTGGTGACGGCGTCCACCATGTACTGGCCAATGCCCGGATAGACGAACACCACTTCCACCAGAATGACGCCAACCACCAGATACGCCAGATTGAACGCCACGACGTTGATGATGGGCGCGAGGGCGTTGGGCAGCGCGTGCGAGACTACAATACGCCAGCGCGGAATGCCTTTGAGCACCGCGCTTTCGATGTACGGGCTGGACATCACCGCCGTCACCGATGCACGCGTCATGCGCAACATATGCGCCAGCACGACCAGCGTCAGCGTGAGCATCGGCAGGGTGCAGACGTAAAGCCGGTCGGCGAACGAAGATGAACTGTCAACCATCGCCAGACTCGGGAACCACGTCAGGCGGATAGCAAAGGCGATCACCAGAATGTAGCCGACGAAAAACTCCGGCACGGAAATGCTGATGAGCGTGAGGGTATTTGCCAGCCGGTCAAACACGGAACCGCGCCAGATGGCGGAAGCGATACCCAGACCGACCGCCAGCGGAATGGCGATCACGGCGGCGTATCCGGCCAGAAACAGCGTGTTCGCCAGACGCGGCAAAAGTTCGTCGCTGATGGCGCGACCGTTCGCCAGTGAATGACCTAAATCGCCGTGCAGAATCCCTGCCAGCCAGTGCAGATAGCGTAGCACCGACGGTTCATCCAGACCCAGTTGCAGCCGCAGAGCCGCCACGGTTTCCGGCGTCGCGCTTTGCCCTAAAATCGCGGTAGCGACGTCGCCGGGCAGCATTTCTGTGCCAATAAAAATCAGCACAGAGACCAGCCACAGCGTGATAATGCCCAACAGGACCCGCTGTAAAATCCGTTTTTTCATCATGCCTCCAGCCAGACGCGCTCGGCCAGACGACCACCCATGAAGTTGAACATCGGATGCGGTTTGATCCCGCCGACTTTTTTGCTGGCGGCATCGAGATAATCACCAAACAGCGGGATCATCGCACCGCCGTTGTCGCGCACGATGCTTTGCAGCTCGCCATAAATTTCAGCGCGTTTGGCTTCATCGAGCAGTGAACGCGCCTGAAGCAGCAGGGCGTCAAACTTCTCATCTTTCCAGTGCGTGTCATTCCATTTGGCGGTGGACTGGTAGGCGGTTGAAAACATCTGGTCAGCCGTCGGGCGTCCACCCCAGTAACCCATGCTGAACGGGGCCTTCATCCACACATCGTCCCAGTAGCTGTCGGCAGGCTGGCGCTTGATGTTGACCTGAATGCCGCCTTTCTGTGCCTGACCCTGGAACAATGCGGCGGCGTCGAGCGCCCCGGCAAAGGCGGCGTCAGACGAAGACAGCTCGACTTTCAGGTCGGTTAATCCGGCTTTTTTCAGGTAGAACTTTGATTTGTCCGGATCGTATACACGCTGCTCGAGACTGTGGTTGAAGAAACGGTCGGTTTTCGGGATCGGGTGATCGTTGCCCAGCGAGCCGTAGCCGCGCAGTACGGTATCAAGAATTTTCTGGCGGTCGATGCCGTGTTTAATCGCCATGCGCACATCGTTGTTGTTATACGGCGCGACGCTGCAATCCATCAGGAATGTAAAGTGCTGGCCGCCGGAGGAACGGATAATGTTCAGGGCCGGACTGCGTTTGAGGAAATCGACGGTTTTGAAATCGACGCGGTTGATCGCGTGAACCTGACCGGAAATCAGGGCGTTGGTGCGCGCGGTCGGGTCGTTGATCACCAGCACTTCCACGGCGTCAACAAAGGCGCGATCCGGCTTCCAGTAATTCGGGTTACGTTTGAACAGCGAGCGTACGCCCGGTTCGTACTGATCAAAGATAAAACCGCCGGTGCCAATCGGGTGCGACCAGTCGGTGAAGCCCGCGGGCACGACCACCAGATGGTAATCTGCCAGCAGGTACGGCAGGTCGGCGTTGCCGCTGTCGAGAGTAATCAGAATCTGGTTGTCGCCCTGTTTGGTCAGGCCGGTAATCGGTACCAGCTGCGTTTTGATGGCGCTTTTGGATTTGTCGCCGCGGTGCAGGTTGATGGAGTAAAGAATATCGTCGGCGTCCAGCTTTTTGCCGTTGTGGAAGGTGACGCCATCACGGACGGTAAACACCCATTCGGCTGCGCCCGGTTTGGCTTCCCACGCAGAGAACAGTTCAGGCGTGGCTTTGTTATTTTCATCAATTTCAATCAGGCCATTCATCAGCATATATGCCTGGTTGAGCGGCACCCAGTCGCTGAATAACGTCGGGTCGAGCGTATCACTGGTATTTCCGCCTGACATACCCAGTTTTAATACGCCGCCTTTTTTTGGTTCAGCAGCGAAAGCAGAGAAGGGTGAAAAACCTAAGGCACTGGTAATACCCACAGCGGAAGCGCTGGTAATAAAGCCGCGACGGCTAAGTTGTGCATCCTGCATTAATTTCGTCAAAGGGGAATTATTATCTTTCATTAATTTTCTCCATAGTACGTGCTGGAATTTTATAGGTGCAGGCGAAATACCCCGGGTGTATCTAATTGGCGCAATGGATTGCCCTGATGATTTATATCAAAACCCCCTGTTGAACTTGCATGAGAATTTATCATGAGGGTATGCGAAAAATGCGCGGCAGAACACCCTGAAAAGCTTTATTTTTCTGAGCTATCAATGACAGGAAAGGGAAGTGGCCGGTGGAGATGCATACGGTTGTCGGTTTAATTGGGGTATTTTGCTACCTTCTTGCCTATGCGCTGGTTCAGATGCGCAGGCTAGCGGTTGATGCTAACAGTTACGCCTATCTTAATATAATCGGCGGTGTGTTTGGCCTGTATTCGTTAAGCCATGATTTTAATCTTGCATCCTGTATTTCACAGTCATGCTGGCTGTTGTTTACATTAATCGGGATGAATTCTGCAAGAAAACGCAGAGTTCTGGAGAAAAATAAAATCCCGCCCGCTGATATATAAATAACATATAAGATTATTATTATTTGCTCCTCCCCGTGCGAAGGGGGAGGAGTTTTTTAAGGCTGTTTCAGCCAGTTAATTACTTTATGCACCACCGGTTTCAGGAACCGGTCTTGTGGCGTCAGCATGTAGCATTTTCCGGCAGCAGCCAGTTTACCCGGATGCGCGGCGACCAGTTGTCCGCTGTTGATGTAATCCTGTACCAGACCTTCCCAGCCCAGAAGAACGCCATCGCCCAGCACCGCTGACTGCACCAGAAACGGGTAGTTGTTGGCGCGCCATGTCCGGCGCGGGGTGACGAAAGTGACATCCTGTGAGGCGAACCAGTCGCGCCAGCCGGTCCATTCCCGTTGCGGATCGTCCTGAATCAGCAGTGTTTGTTCCAGCAAATCCGCCGCGCTGGCACGGGCGGGCAAACGGTTGAACAATTCCGGCGAGCACATCGGATAACAGACTTCATCAAACAGTGCCTGCACGTGATAGCCGGGCGGCGGTTCGCGCAGATAGAAAATAGCCAGATCAAATTCTGATGACTTCAGTTCAGAAAAGCTGTCGGAAATTTTCATCTGGATTTGCAGATCCGGCATCAGCTGGCGTAAAGAAGACAGGCGCGATGACAGCCACAGGCCGCTCATGGCGCTGGTACAGGCCAGCGTCACCTGCGGTAAACCGTTCCAGCCCATGACTTCGGCCGTCGAAAGCGAGATATCGCCGAGCAGTTTTCTTACCTGATGCGCGTAAGTTTCACCGCGCGGTGTGAGCGCGGTTTTGCGCTGCGCCCGCTGGAAAAGTTTGCAGCCGAGCATTTCCTCAAGCTGAATAATCTGGCGGCTGATGGCGCTTTGCGTGAGGTTCAGCTCGTCGGCTGCCCGGGAAAAACTGCAATAACGCGCCACACATTCGAAGGCCACCAGGGTGTTGAGCGGTGGTAACGGTTCTATCTGCACAGTGATGAGTTCTCCGGGATGCGTTTAGCAGCTTTCCAGCATGTATGAAACCATCTGCCCGACCTGCTGAACGGCGCGTTCAGTTTTGGCCGCCAGAGGCTGAGCATAGTTAATACGCAGACAGTTGCGGTATTTCCCTGAAGCGGAAAATATCGAACCGATCGCAATTTGCACAAAATGTTCTTCCAGCAGCCGGTTCAGGCGCTGCGTATCCACGCGTTCGTCCAGCTCAATCCACAGCAGGAAACCACCCTGAGGGCGGCTGACCCGCGTGCCACACGGAAAATATTTCATCACCCAGTCGGTCATGGTGCACAGATTGCGCTGGTACTGATTACGCATTCTGCGCAGGTGCTGAAGGTAATGGCCCTGTTTGATGAAATCCGCGATGGCGATTTGCGGCAGCGTGGCCGACGCGCCGGTGGTGATGTATTTCATGTGCAGTGCGCGGTCGTGATATCGGCTCGGTGCAATCCAGCCGACGCGCAGACCGGGCGCGAGCGTTTTTGAAAATGAGCTGCAAAGCAATACGCGGCCGTCGTCGTCAAACGAGGTAATGGTCGCCGGGCGCGGATACTGATAGGCCAGTTCGCCGTAAACATCGTCCTCGATAATGGCGATATCGTAACGCTGCGCCAGCCT
This sequence comes from Rahnella sp. ChDrAdgB13, assembly GCF_017655185.1. Lineage (NCBI taxonomy): Bacteria > Pseudomonadati > Pseudomonadota > Gammaproteobacteria > Enterobacterales > Yersiniaceae > Rahnella > Rahnella sp. ChDrAdgB13. Next base: position 34,295 of record NZ_JAEMGT010000011.1, read on the forward strand.
CAGCAGCGCTTTCTTGCGGTCATCCGGCATGTTGTAGCCGAGGGGATTGTTACAGTTTGGTGTGAGCTGGATAGCTTTGATGGGCCACTGTTCCAGCGCCATTTCCAGTGCTTCCAGGCTGATGCCGGTGACCGGGTCTGTCGGAATTTCCAGTGCTTTCATGCCAAAGCCTTTCAGGGTTTGCATCGCGCCGTGAAAACTCGGGGAATCTACCGCCACAATATCGCCGTGTTCGCAAACGGAACGAATGGCGATAGACAGCGCTTCGTGACAGCCGGTGGTGATCAATATATTGCTGGCATCCATATGGCTGCCGCTGTCGATCATCAGGCGCGCAATCTGTTCGCGCAGATCTTCGGAGCCGTAAATGCTGTCGTAGTGAAAGGCATTGAGGTTCTGATGTTGTCCGGCGCGGCCCATCAGACGGCTGAGCGGTTTGAGCGTGGCGGCGGTGACGTCCGGTGAACCGCGCCCCAGCTGAACAAAACCGGGAAGGTGCGGCGAGGTGATCAGCTCCAGAACCTGATCCCACTGGGAAATTTCCACCGGACGCTGCGTCGGACGGCACCCGCTCGGCAGCGCCGCCTGCAACCGGGCTTCCCTGACGAAGTAACCGGATTTCGGACGTGCTTCCACCAGCTGTTTTTCTTCCAGTACGCGGTACGCCTGCTGAACGGTACTGACGCTGACGCCGTGCTCGCTGCTTAAGACGCGCACCGACGGCAGGCGGATCCCCGCCGGGTACAGCCCCTGTTCGATGCGTTCGCTCAGTACATTCGCCAGATTTTCGTAACGGTTCATTTTCATTCCCTTAACGTCTGCGCAATAAGAGCAGTACAGATGCGTCTAATCTAACGCTGAATCTGTCATTGGATCCAGAACTGTATGGTTGAAATACAAAATAACTGAATCTGTAATGTTTTTGCCGGATGTTAGATCCTGATCACAGGTCGTTAACAGGAGCAGAAAATGAAAAATACCATTGAAGAACGGCAGTTTGCCGCTTGTGAGTCAGTGCGTAGTGCCGATAGTGTTGCACCGGTACAGATGCCGGTTAAGCAGGGCGGATGGGTAAAACAGGTGTTCAGTGTTTTACATGCCTGGAATGAGCGCCGCGTCAGCCGCAAACTTCTGCATGCGCTGAGCCCGGAGCAACTGAAAGATATCGGGCTGGCAAGATCGGATATCGATAAAGAGTATCCACGAAGCGTCTGGCCGAACTGGCCGAAATAAATGAGACGTTATAAAAAAGGGGAAACGGTGTCGCGTTTCCCCTTCGATTTCTTCAGCTGCGGCTTTTAGTAGCTCAGGCTGAGAATGCGGCGGGCAGCCACCCGATCGATATCTTTGTGTTCGCCCATCGGCAGCAGGTTGAAGCGGGTCAGATTCTCCAGCACTTCTTCAATGACTTTTTCCGGCACGCCGTACGCGCTGATGCGCGTTTTCACGCCCATATCATCAAAGAAATCGCGGGTTTTATCGATGGCCGCGGTGATACGGGTTTCTTCATCACCGTCGGTCAGCCCCCAGACGCGCTCTGCGTATTGCAGCAGTTTGAGGCGTTTGGTTTCACGTTGTACCTGAAGCAGCGAAGGCAGCAGAACGGCCAGCGTTTCAGCGTGATCCAGATGATAGAGCGCGGTCAGCTGGTGGCCGATGCGGTGCGTTGCCCAGTCCTGCGGCACACCGACGCCAATCAGACCATTCAGTGCCAGCGTTGCCGACCAGGTGACGGTTGAGCGCACATCGTAATTTTCCGGATCGGTCAGCGCTTTCGGGCCTTCTTCGATAAGCGTCAGCAGCAGGCCCTCGGCAAAACGATCCTGCACTTTGCCGTAAACCGGATACGTCAGGTATTGCTCAATCACATGCACAAAGGCGTCAACCACGCCGTTGGACACTTGTTTAACCGGCAGCGTGTAGGTTTTTCGCGGATCCAGCACGGCAAACTGCGGGTACAGATGCGCGTCGCTGAAACCCATTTTTGCGCCCAGTGCGACGTTAGTGACCACGGCTGTCGGGTTCATTTCCGAACCGGTCGCCGGTAACGTCATGATGCAACCGAGCGGCATGGCTTTTTCCAGCGGCAGGCGTTTCGACCACATATTCCAGACGTCGCCCTCGTACAGGACGGCGGCGGCGATAAATTTGGTGGCATCCACGACAGAACCGCCGCCAACGGCCAGCAGGAAGTCGATTTTTTTCTCTTTAACCAGCTCAACGGCAATCATCAGGGTTTCGAAATGCGGGTTAACCTCAATGCCGCCAAATTCGAAAATTTCGCGGTCACCGAGAGCTTTGCGCGCTTCATCAATCGTACCGAATTTTTTTGCGCTGCCGCCGCCGTAGGTAATCAGGACGCGGGCGTTGGCCGGAATGTACTGGCCGATATCGGCAATACGCTGTGTACCAAAAAGAACGCGGGTGGGATTGTAGTAATCGAAGTTAAACATAGCAGGAACTCCTTGAACCTCCCCCCGGGGATGAGGGGAGGGGCTTACTGAGAAACGCAGTGGCTTATTTCACCTGCATGCCAGGTTGTGCGCCGGAATCCGGGCTGAGCAGGAAGATGTCTTTTCCGCCAGGGCCTGCGGCCATCACCATGCCTTCAGAAATGCCAAAGCGCATTTTACGCGGCGCAAGGTTTGCGACCATGATGGTCAGACGGCCTTCCAGCGCTTTCGGATCCGGATAGGCAGAGCGGATACCGGAGAAGATCTGACGGGTTTCGCCGCCCAGATCCAGTTGCAGACGCAGCAGTTTGTCGGAACCTTCCACGAAATCAGCGCTTTTGATCAGCGCGATACGCATGTCGACTTTTGCGAAGTCATCAAAGGTGATGGTTTCCTGAATCGGATCATCCGCCAGCGGGCCGGTTGCAGGGGCTTTCGCTGCCGCAATGTCTTCTTTCGATGCATCAACCATGGCGGTCACTTTATCCAGTTCGATACGGTTAAACAGCGCCTTGAACGGATTCACTTGATGAGAAAGCAGCGGTTGTGCAATCGCATCCCACTCAAGCGTGGTGTTCAGGAAAGCTTCTGTGCGTTCAGACAGTGAAGGCAGAACCGGTTTCAGGTATGTCATCAGAACGCGGAACAGGTTGATGCCCATTGAGCAAATCGCCTGCAGGTCCGCGTCGCGGCCTTCCTGTTTTGCCACAACCCACGGCGCCTGTTCGTCTACATAACGGTTAGCCAGGTCAGCCAGCGCCATGATTTCACGGATTGCACGGCCTGATTCGCGGCTGTCATACGCCTGCGCAATACTTTCAGCGGCATCCGTGAAGGTTTTGTACAGCGCTTCATCCGCCAGTTTATCCGCCAGTTTGCCGTCAAAACGTTTGGCGAGGAAACCGGCGTTACGTGAAGCCAGGTTGACCACTTTGTTCACGATGTCTGCGTTAACGCGCTGCACGAAATCTTCCAGATTCAGGTCGATATCGTCGATACGGGAAGACAGTTTCGCGGTGTAGTAATAACGCAGGCAGTCTGCATCCAGATGGTTCAGATAAGTGCTGGCCTTGATGAAGGTGCCGCGTGATTTAGACATCTTCGCGCCGTTCACCGTCACATAACCGTGAACGAACAGGTTGGTTGGTTTGCGGAAATTGCTGCCTTCCAGCATTGCCGGCCAGAACAGGCTGTGGAAATAGACGATGTCTTTACCGATGAAGTGATACAACTCGGTGGTGGAATCTTTCTTCCAGAACTCGTCGAAGTTCAGGTCGCTGCGGCGGTCACACAGGTTTTTGAATGAACCCATGTAGCCGATTGGCGCGTCCAGCCAGACGTAGAAATATTTGCCCGGCGCATCAGGAATTTCGAAACCGAAGTACGGCGCGTCGCGGGAGATATCCCACTGTTGCAGGCCGGATTCAAACCATTCCTGCATTTTGTTCGCGACCTGCTCCTGCAACGCACCGGAACGGGTCCACGCCTGCAACATCGCGCTGAATTCAGGCAAATCAAAGAAGTAATGCTCGGAATCACGCAGCACAGGCGTCGCGCCGGAGACCACAGATTTCGGCTCGATCAGTTCGGTCGGGCTGTAGGTTGCACCACACACTTCACAGTTATCGCCGTACTGGTCTGGCGATTTACATTTCGGGCAGGTGCCTTTAACGAAACGGTCAGGCAGGAACATGCCTTTCTCCGGATCGTACAGCTGAGAAATGGTGCGATTCTTGATGAAACCGTTTTCTTTCAGACGACCATAAATCAGCTCCGACAGTTCACGGTTTTCGTCACTGTGCGTGGAGTGATAGTTGTCGTAGCTGATGCCGAAGCCGGCGAAGTCTTTCTGATGCTCCTGGCTCATTTCGGCAATCATCTCTTCCGGCTTGATACCGAGTTGCTGTGCTTTCAGCATGATCGGTGTGCCGTGCGCATCGTCCGCACAGATGAAGTGCACTTCATTGCCACGCATTCGCTGGAAACGAACCCAGACGTCAGCCTGGATATGCTCGAGCATGTGACCGAGGTGGATGGATCCGTTGGCGTACGGAAGTGCACAGGTTACCAAAATTTTTTTCGCGACTTGAGCCATAGTAAGAGCTTGCTTTCTGTTGTTGAAATCAGGGGCATTGATGTTAACCGAAAGCGCCGCCCCGCGTAAACAAACGGGGGGATCTCCTTACGTGTGTTCTGTTATGCTTAGGGTAAATAACTAGTCTGATAACCAGTTTTCAAGGAGCCGGGATGACATCTCAATCCCCACAGCAGACCACACCCGCAGGGCTGCGCGCACTCGTGACCGGCGTACTGGCCACCTTCCGCCATTCAACACTTCAAAAAGATTTAGCTGCGATAAAAGCGGTGCATCATTGCGTGCTGATGGACGAAGTTCTGCATATCGATCTGACGCTGCCGTTTGCCTGGAACAGCGGTTTCGAGGTGCTTAAAGATGAAACCAGCGGTGAATTGCTGCGGGTTACCGGCGCTTCGGCCATTCAGTGGAACCTGCGTCACGATATCGCCACGATGAAACGTGCCAATGAGCAGCCCGGCATTAAAGGCGTACGCAATATTCTGGCGGTCAGCTCAGGCAAAGGCGGCGTGGGTAAATCCACCACGGCGGTGAATCTGGCGCTGGCGCTGGCCGCGGAAGGCGGAAAAGTCGGTATTCTGGACGCGGATATCTATGGCCCGTCGGTGCCGAACATGCTGGGCACGGAAGAAGAGCGTCCGACATCACCGGATGGTGTACATATGTCGCCGATTATGGCGCACGGACTGGCGACGAACTCCATTGGTTATCTGGTCACCGACGAAAATGCGATGGTGTGGCGCGGCCCGATGGCCAGCAAAGCGCTGATGCAGATGTTGCAGGATACGCTGTGGCCGGATCTCGATTATCTGGTGATTGACCTGCCGCCGGGCACCGGCGATATCCAGCTGACGCTGTCGCAAAATATTCCGGTGACGGGCGCGCTCGTGGTGACCACGCCGCAGGACATCGCGCTGCTCGACGCTATGAAAGGCATTGTGATGTTTGAGAAAGTACATGTGCCGGTGTTAGGCATTATCGAAAATATGAGCATGCATGTGTGCAGCAACTGCGGGCATCATGAACCGATTTTCGGCACCGGTGGCGCACAACGTCTGGCCGAAAAATACCGTTGCGAATTACTGGCTCAGTTACCGCTGCATATTTCGCTGCGCGAGGATTTGGATCGCGGCGAACCGACTGTTGTCTCTAATCCTGAAAGCGAGTTCACGACGATTTATCGCGAACTTGCGTCAAAAGTGGCGTCGCAGCTGTTCTGGAAAGGCGACGCGATTCCGACAGAAATCGCTTTCCGGGCGGTTTAATCTCCCAACTCTGCGAATTATTGCCCGATGTCAGCGATTACACCGCCTTAACGCTGGCATCGGGTAGTGTGTTGTACTTATAATTGGCGCGTTCAAAGCACACGCTGTGCTTGCCTTCCAACTTCCAAATCAGGTCTTTAATTTTATGTCTGACAAATTCCATCAGTGTGTCATCGTGGGTATCGCTGGCGCATCTGCTTCGGGAAAAAGCCTCATCGCCAGTACGTTATACCGTGAACTTCGTGATCAGGTAGGTGATGAGCATATCGGGGTGATCCCGGAAGATTGCTACTATAAAGACCAAAGCCATATGACCATGGAAGAACGGGTCAAAACCAACTATGACCATCCCAGTGCCATGGATCACAATTTGCTGTTCCAGCATTTGCAGGCAATGAAGTCAGGTCAGGCTATCGAATTACCGAGTTACAGTTTTATCGAACATACCCGTCTGGCTGAGACCGTGACGCTCAAGCCTAAGAAAGTCATTATTCTGGAAGGGATCCTGTTACTGACCGACGTGCGTCTGCGTCAGGAAATGAATTTCTCTATCTTCGTGGATACACCGCTGGATATCTGCCTGATGCGCCGCATGAAGCGCGATGTCAACGAGCGTGGCCGCTCTATGGATTCCGTGATGGCGCAATACCAGAAAACTGTCCGTCCAATGTTCCTGCAATTTATCGAACCTTCAAAACAATACGCAGACATCATTGTGCCGCGTGGCGGTAAAAACCGGATTGCGATTGATATTCTTAAGGCGAAAATCAGCCAGTTCTTCAACTAATCGCGGAACAATCCGTAGAAAACCACACCGGAGATACGATGAGACTTTGCGATCGAGACATAGAAGCCTGGCTGGACAGCGGCAAATTAGGCATTTCACCCCGTCCGCCGGTTGAGCGGATTAACGGTGCAACGGTAGATGTGCGTCTGGGTAACGGTTTTCGCGTTTTCCTCGGCCATAACGCTGGCTTTATCGATCTGAGTGGCCCGAAAGACGAAGTAAGCGCGGCGCTGGACAAAGTGATGAGCGACGAAATCGTTCTGCCGGAAGGTGAAGCTTTCTTCCTGCATCCCGGCGAACTGGCGCTGGCGGTCACTTTTGAATCCGTCACTATTCCGGATGATCTGGTGGGCTGGCTCGATGGCCGTTCTTCACTGGCGCGTCTGGGCCTGATGGTACACGTCACGGCACACCGCATCGATCCGGGCTGGAAAGGTCGCATCGTCCTTGAGTTCTACAATTCCGGTAAACTGCCTCTGGCGCTTCGCCCGGGTATGCTGATTGGCGCGTTAAGCTTTGAACCGTTGTCCGGTTCAGCTGCACGCCCTTATAACAGCCGTCAGGATGCGAAATACCGCGACCAGCAAAGTGCAATTGCCAGTCGTATTGATAAAGACTGATTCTGTTTTTTATCGGCGTGAGCGGATGAAAACGTGAGGAAGGCATGAGAAGACTACTGACAACACTGGTGATTTTACTGGTGGTTATCATTGCCGGCATGACTTCGCTGGTATTTCTGATCAACCCGAACGATTTCCGTCAGTACATGGTGGAAAGGGTTGAGGTGAAAAGCGGTTACAAGCTGGCCATTAATGGTTCGCTGCGCTGGCACGTCTGGCCGCAGCTGAGCATTATTGCCGGGCAGACATCGCTCACCGCGCCGGGTGCGAAAGAACCGGTGGTCAGTGCTGAAAATATGCGACTGGATGTCAAACTCTGGCCTCTCATTTCTCATCAGCTCGCCGTAAAGCAAGTTTTGTTTAAAAATGCGATTATCCGGTTAACGCCGGATACCGAAGAGAATCAGCCCGATGCGCCGGTTGCTCCATCTTCTCCGGTTCCTGTGGCGCCCGGTGCGTCTGAGCTGGACGCTGGCTGGAAGTTCGACATTGATAAAATCAGCATCGCTGACAGTTTGCTTATCTGGCAGCGTGGCGACGATGAACAAATCAATGTGCGCGACATTAATCTCGAAATTGATAAAGACGACAACCGGCAGGCTTCTGTCCAGCTTTCCAGCCGCATCAATCGTAATCAGCGTGATTTAGCCTTCACGATGAATGCGGAACTGGATATGCAGCATTATCCGCAGGCCTTTGCTGCCAACATCAGCAAATTTACCTATCAGCTGAGCGGCGCGGATATTCCGGTTAAAGGCATTCAGGGCAACGGTTCGATGCAGGCGAGTTATCAGCGGGAAACTAATGCTGTGACGCTCAGCCAGATGGCGCTGACCGCCAATGATAATCAGATCTCCGGTACGGCTTCGGCCACGCTGGGAGATGAACCGAATTATCAGCTGAACCTGAACGCGGAAAAACTCGATCTGGATGCGCTTTCCGGCTGGCAGCCGAAAACAACGGAAGAGACAGCCACGACTTCTCAGGCCATCACGTCGGCACCGGTTATTGCGCGCGACATAGATGAACAACCCAACGGGCTGAGTGAACTTCAGACATTCAATGCACACCTGGCGCTGAAAGTGGCTGATCTTACTTACCGTGGAATGAAAATTCAGAACCTGGCGCTCGAAGCTGATAATCAGCAAGGGCAGGTTTTGCTGTCGACGTTCAGCGGCAACATGGGTACCGGCAATTTCTCACTGCCAGGCAAAATGGATGTGACGGGCAAGAAAATTCAGGTTCAGTTGGTGCCTGACGTCAACAAGATTGAGCTGGGCGATTTGCTTTCGGCATATGAGTTGCCTAAGGCGCTGACCGGCAACTTCTCGCTGAAGGGTAATGTGAGCGGTGAAGGCCTTTCATCCGCTGATTTCGCGCGGCACTGGCAGGGCGATGGCCAGATTTCAATGGATAATGCGCGTCTGAATGGCATGAATATTCAGCAGCTTATCCAGCAGGCTATTGCGAGAAACAGCGATAAAGTTCAGGGCCTCGATCGTTACGAGCACTACAGCCAGATTGATACGCTGAATGCGAAAGGACATCTTGCCGATGGCACGCTGACGCTGAGCAATATGGAAGGAGTGTCGCCGATGGTCACCGGCAAAGGTGACGGCACCATTAATATGGCTGCACAGCAGGTGGATTTGAATCTGCTGATCCGCGTAACCGGCGGCTGGAAGGGCGACAGCAATCTGATCAATACGCTGAAAACGACCGATATTCCGCTGCGCGTGTACGGGCCGTGGTCGCAGATGCATTATCAGTTGCAGGTTGACCAGATATTGCGTCAGTCACTGGAGCAGAGCGCCCGCAGCGCTATCCAGAACTGGATTGATAAACGCAAAGACAGTAAAGCCGGTGATGAAGTGCAGAAGATATTGAAGAAGTAACATCGGATTAGCCGGGAATAAAAACGGGGTGCTCAATGGCACCCCGTTTTTTTGGTCACGCTTACCGCGAAGAAATCAGACTTCGTAGTCGTCGGACACCGGCGGAATGAGCGGGGTGATCTTCACTTTTAAAATCCGGTGACTGCTGACTTCCAGTGGTTCGTACAGATAATTGTTAATTTTTATCTGCGCGCCGACCTGCGGAATGCTCTGGGTATATTCCATCAGTAAACCGGCCAGCGTGTGGTATTCGCGCTTATCATCGAGCGGCAGGGGGATGTACATTGCCAGATCCTCGAGCGGCATATAGCCATTCGCAATCCAGCTTCCGTCTTCCTGCTGCTGGATATCGTGGCGTGCATCCGGCAACTCATCAGATTCCGGCAGATTCCCGGCAATGGTTTCCATCACGTCAGTCAGCGTCACGATGCCTTCGACAGAACCAAACTCATCCACGACAAAAGCAAAGTGCGTTTTCGCCTGACGGAACTGTTCAAGCGCCATCAGCAATGAAAGCTGCTCCGGGAAGATCAAGGGTTGGCGGATCAGTGCCTTAAGATCTAACTCATTTTGCAGCAGCTGCTGTTTAAGCAAGTCAACAACATGAACAACACCCAGCGGCTCGTCGGTCGAGCTGTCTTCCGTCACCAGAATGCGCGTGTGCTGATTCTCGGCAATCTGATTTCTCAGGACATCAATGGGGTCATTCAGTTCGAGATTATCGACGTCATGACGCGAGGTCATTACGCTGCTGACCGTGCGCTGCCCCAGCCCCAGAACGCGTTCAATCATGTTGCGTTCCTGCTGGTTGAAAATGGCGTCTTCTTCAGTGCTGTCCGCAATCATACTGGACGAATGGGCATCCAGTTCAGCCTCTTCATGCTTGCCGCGTAAAACGCGCAGAACAGTCTCCGCCGTGCGTTCACGCAAAGAACGACGCGATGACAGGAAGCGTTTGCGGTTAAATTGTGCCAGCTGATTGAGCGCTTCGATGATCACCGAGAAACCGATAGCCGCGTACAAATAGCCTTTAGGAATCGCGTAGCCAAAGCCTTCGGCGACCAGACTGAAGCCGATCATCAGCAGGAAACTCAGACATAAAATAACGATGGTGGGATGCGCGTTCACAAACTTAGTCAGCGGCTTGCTGGCCAGGAGCATCAGCCCGATGGCGATACAGACTGCCGCCATCATAACGGCCAGATGATCCACCATACCAACGGCGGTAATCACCGAGTCGAGGGAAAATACCGCATCGAGCACCACGATCTGCGTCACGACAGGCCAGAATCTGGCACCGCTTTGCTGCTGGCTCTGCTCTTCATCTTTACCTTCCAGGCGCTCATTGAGCTCCATGGTGGCTTTAAACAGCAGGAACACGCCGCCGGTCAGCATAATCATGTCTCGGGCGCTGAACGGATGCCCGAGTAAAGTGATGAGAGGGCGGGTGAGGGTCGACAGCCAGGAAATTGACGCCAGTAACAACAGGCGCATCACTAATGCCAGCATTAAACCTGTGACGCGGGCTTTGTCGCGCTGCCGGCGGGGAAGCTTTTCTGCCAAAATGGCGATGAAAATCAGGTTGTCTATCCCTAAGACAATTTCAAGGATTACCAGGGTAGCCAGCCCGGCCCAGATTGACGGATCGGCGATCCATTCCATATTGCTTGTTTCACCTTTAGTTACACGACGATTGTCGCACGTTGAATAATGGGCGTCAGAGGGCGAAATTTCAAATCTAAATCAGCTTGCTACCGCATAGCGTGATGGAAATGAAACAGGTGCGGTTGCTGTGCGGTAAAGTTTAACGGGATGTTTTGGAAAGCAGCAAATTGTGTGCAGAAAATCAGCGAACAGGTTCAACATTCCTAATTTTAAGTCTTTAGCTTACCGTTATGTGCTGCTTGCTGGTATCGTAATGGCATACACAGAATGGTGCTGGAGTCCTAAAGTCAGCAGTATAGTCTCCCTAAACGAAATCACAGGGACTATACTCAGGGAAGAAAATATCGTGCTGGGAAATTAATTTGTTTATACAATTTCAGTTCAGTGAATGCCCTGACATGTTTGGCTCCCCAACTGACTGAATTTACACACCAATAGGTTTCAAGGAGTATCTTCTACAATGTTAAAAGCTGTTATCCCTGTTGCCGGTCTGGGCACACGTATGTTGCCAGCGACGAAAGCCATTCCAAAAGAAATGTTGCCTATCGTCGACAAGCCTTTAATCCAGTACATCGTTAATGAATGTGCGGCGGCGGGCATCAAAGAGATCATTCTCGTCACGCATTCTTCCAAAAATGCCATCGAAAACCACTTCGATACTTCATTCGAACTGGAAAGCATGCTGGAAACCCGCGTTAAGCGTCAGTTGCTGGAAGAAGTGCAGTCAATCTGTCCGAAAGGCGTGACTATCATGAACGTGCGTCAGGGGCAGTCTAAAGGCCTTGGACATGCCGTTCTGTGTGCTAAACCTTTGATTGGTAACTCACCTTTTGCGGTTATCCTTCCAGACGTTCTGATGGATGATTCAACCAGCGATCTGCGTAAAGACAACCTTGCAGCAATGCTTCGCCGTTTCAAAGAGACCGGCAACAGCCAGGTTATGGTTGAAGAAGTGCCTGAAAAAGACGTGTCCAAATACGGTATCGTGAACTGTAATGGTGCGGAAGTTGAGCCGGGCGAAAGTGCGCCAATGACGGCCATCGTTGAAAAACCTGAATTGAAAGATGCGCCATCTAACCTCGCGGTTGTGGGGCGTTATGTTCTTTCCGAAGCTATCTGGCCGCTGCTGGCAGTAACGCCATACGGTGCAGGTAATGAAATCCAGTTGACGGATGCCATTGCTATGCTGATGAAAAAACAAACTGTAGAAGCTTTCTCCATGACTGGCCGTTCACACGACTGTGGTGACAAACTCGGTTATATGAAAGCGTTTGTTGAGTATGGCATTCGCCATAACTCACAAGGTGAAGCGTTCAAGGCGTGGTTGAAAGAGTTTGTAGAAGAGTAAATACTTATCCAATGCGAACAAAAAAAAGCACCGAATTACCGGTGCTTTTTTATATCTGATTTCCAGAAGCGCTATTTTAAACAATCCTGGATGTCTGAGAGATTTAGGTAAACCTTACTCTTACTTCTGTTCATTTAGCAGTTGGGTCAGATAGGTTCCATAAGCTGTTTTACTCATTAAAGCAGCTTGTTCAGCAACACGTTCTTTGCTGAGCCATCCTTTACGGAATGCGATTTCCTCAAGACAGGCTACTTTGAAACCCTGTCGCTTCTCGATGGTATGGACGAATTGCGAAGCTTCTATCAGGCTGTCATGCGTGCCGGTATCCAGCCACGCAAAACCACGCCCCAAAAGTTCGACTTGCAGTTGACCCTTCTCAAGATACATTTCGTTTAATGTGGTTATCTCAAGTTCACCGCGATGAGATGGCTTCACTTGTTTAGCCATTTCTACAATGTTGTTGTCATAGAAATAAAGCCCGGTTACTGCCCAATGAGATTTTGGTTTTAATGGTTTTTCCTCAATGGAAAGTGCCTTGAAATCCTTATCAAATTCAACCACGCCAAAGCGCTCAGGATCTTGTACCTGATAACCGAAGACCGTAGCGCCAGTCTCTCTTTTGGAAACGGCTTCGAGTTGTTTGCCAAAGCTTTGACCAAAATAGATATTGTCGCCGAGAACCAGTGCGCAACGCTCACCGTTAATAAATTCTTCACCGATGATAAATGCCTGGGCAAGACCGTCGGGAGAAGGTTGCACGGCATATTCCAATTTAATACCGAACTGCGAACCATTACCCAGTAAACGCTTGAATGACGGCATATCTTCAGGAGTAGAAATGACCAATATCTCATTAATCCCTGCGAGCATTAGCACCGATATTGGATAATAAATCATCGGTTTATCATAAATTGGCAGCAGTTGCTTAGATACACCGCGTGTCAGGGGGTACAGGCGTGTGCCTGAACCACCGGCTAAAACGATACCTTTCACTTAATTCTTCTCCTCAAATATTAGTCAGTCAGGCCTAAACGTTCACCGGCATAGGAACCATCCTGAACACGGCGCCACCAATTTTCATTGTTCAGATACCATTCGACCGTTTTCCGGATACCGCTTTCGAAAGTTTCCTGCGGCTTCCAGCCTAATTCTTGATCAATCTTAGTTGCATCAATTGCGTAGCGCATGTCGTGACCAGGCCGATCTTTGACGAAAGTGATGAGCTCAGAGAAATGGGTGATGCCTGCCGGTTTATCTGAAATCAGTTCATCAAGCAATCCGCAGATTGTCTTAACAACATCAATATTTTTGCGCTCGTTATGACCACCAATGTTATAGGTTTCGCCTACCACACCTTCGGTTACCACTTTATAAAGTGCGCGGGCATGATCTTCTACAAACAACCAGTCACGAATTTGGGCTCCATCACCGTAAACAGGTAACGCTTTACCCGACAATGCGTTAAGAATGATGAGGGGAATGAGTTTTTCAGGGAAGTGATAAGGACCGTAATTATTTGAACAGTTTGTCACAATAGTAGGGAAGCCGTACGTGCGCTGCCATGCACGAACAAGGTGATCGCTTGAGGCTTTTGACGCAGAGTAAGGGCTGCTTGGTGCGTACGGTGTCGTTTCAGTGAAAAGATCTGTAGTACCGTGCAAATCACCATACACTTCATCCGTCGAAATATGATGGAAGCGGAAAGCTGTTTTTTTCTCTTCAGACAACGAGCTCCAGAAATGCCGAGCTGCCTCAAGAAGAACGTAAGTACCCACGATGTTAGTTTCGATAAAAGCTGCTGGCCCATCAATTGAACGATCAACATGGCTTTCAGCTGCGAGATGCATAACAGCATCAGGTTGAAAGGTTGCAAAAACAGCATCAAGGGCTGAACGGTCACAGATATTTACCTGAGCAAACTCATAACGGCTGTTATCCGAAACAGAAACGAGCGATTCAAGATTACCTGCATAGGTAAGACTATCGACCACCAAGACATTATCATGCGTATTATCAATAACGTGACGAACAACTGCTGAACCGATGAAACCGGCACCACCGGTGATCAAGATTTTCATATATACGTACTCATTTATGAAGTGTTAGCTTTTTGATATGCTCAAAAAATCAGCTATTTCGCTTTAGCTTGCGAAGAACAACATAGCGTAGCGCAGAGTCAGGGTAAGCGCAGCTATAATCAGGTTATTCTAGCGTTTTTGAGCTAAATATTTCGTGGTGCTTAAAATAAATAAAACACGCCAGATATCTGATTAAAAAATGCTCCTAATGGTTGAGCCTGACTACCATTGAATCCTGTGGCAAAACGTGTGGAATATCATATTACTTGTCGGTAAAAGTTCTCGTAGGAATTGTCCAATTTTCAGCACAAATGAAGCTTCGTGAGGGAATAAAAATGCTTTCAATTGCTGCAGAGTGTCTGGCCTGGGGCTTTGTTGAATAAATCGAACTTTTGGCCGTAATCAGGATCAGATCACCACATTCCCGATCCTGTAGC
>NZ_JAEMGT010000096.1:0-9763 GCF_017655185.1 Rahnella sp. ChDrAdgB13
GCTACAGGATCGAGAATGTGGTGATCTGATCCTGATTACGGCAAAAAGTTCGATTTATTCAACAAAGCCTGTCAGGTGATGAAAAAATTCCTGCGCGTTACCCGGACAACAACGACCACAACCCTGTTAACGGGTTGTCTGGATGCTGTGCGTTAGAAAAACTGAATCCAACACAACCCGCTCGCAATGGCCGGGTTATCATTTTTTCTCCTGGCCAAAACGGCACTTTAAGGAGAAATATCTTGTCTGATCCCCTGATAAAAAAACGTGCATTATTAATTATTGATATGCAGGTCGGCCTGTTTAACGGCCCGGATAAACCCCACGATGGCCTGCGGGTGCTCGCCAATATCAATTGCCTGATTGAAAAAGCCCGCCACTCACAAATACCCATTTTTGCTGCCCGCCATACCGGGCCCGCAGATTCCCCCTTTGCGCCGGGCACACCACTGACACAATTAGTGCCGGAGCTCAAAATTGATAACTCACAGGATAAAATTTTCGATAAAACCCGTCCGAGCTGCTTTTCGGGAACCGGGTTGGGAGACTGGCTGCATCAAAAATCAATTGATGAGCTGGTTATAGCGGGGATGAAAACCGAATTTTGTATTGATACAACTTGCCGTGCGGCAGCCGATCTGGGATTTCGCCCTGTTCTGATTTCAGATGCGCATACCACAATGGATACGCCCATTTTGCCCGCCCCGGCAATTATTGCTCACCACAACCGGACGCTAAACGGCCCGTTCGTTAAGCTGATTTCAACCGATGAATATGAATTCTGGCACCAGTAAATAGTTTTCAAAATTAATAGTTTGAAGACACTTGGCATAGGTGATGGATGTGTCATCAGAGTAAAACCCACGTCTAAACGCTGGTTTACTTTGGTGGCTTCCCGCTTTAGATTTTAACCTCATAGCTGCAAGACAAAACCCGTAAAAATATCGCATCAACATTTTAAGAGATTTTGAATGAAACAACGCTTCCCACGCGTGATTACTAAATAGTCATGCAATTAAATGCGCATAAATATGCAAAATTTCTTTTACCCGACGCCGGTTTTGCGATATTAATATAGGCATTGAGACCTTTACCAGACTGACCTAATTCATACAGGATTTTATCGATGACAACTATTCTTAAGCACCTTCCTATCAATCAGCGTGTGGGTATTGCATTCTCCGGCGGTCTGGACACCAGTGCCGCGCTGCTTTGGATGCAAAAGAAAGGAGCGATTCCTTATGCCTACACGGCCAACCTGGGCCAGCCTGATGAAGAGGATTACGATGCCATTCCGCGTAAAGCGATGGAGTACGGTGCCGAGAAAGCTCGCCTGATTGATTGCCGTAAACAGCTGGTTGCCGAAGGCATTGCCGCTATTCAGTGTGGCGCATTCCACAATACCACTGCCGGTGTGACTTATTTCAACACCACGCCGCTGGGACGTGCTGTGACCGGCACCATGCTGGTTGCCGCAATGAAAGAAGACGGCGTAAATATCTGGGGCGACGGCAGCACCTATAAAGGTAACGATATCGAACGTTTCTATCGTTACGGCCTGCTGACCAATGCTGAACTGAAAATTTATAAACCGTGGCTGGACACCGACTTTATCGATGAACTGGGTGGTCGTCATGAGATGTCTGAATTTATGATTCAGTCCGGTTTTGACTACAAAATGTCGACCGAAAAAGCTTACTCCACTGACTCCAATATGCTGGGCGCGACGCACGAAGCCAAAGATCTGGAATTCCTGAATTCCGGCGTCAAAATCGTTAACCCGATTATGGGCGTAAAATTCTGGGACGAGAATGTGGTCGTCAAAGCGGAAGAAGTGGTTGTCCGTTTTGAACGGGGTTATCCGGTTGCATTGAATGGCGTGACCTTTGACGACAGCGTTGAGCTGATGATGGAAGCCAATCGCATCGGCGGTCGTCACGGTTTGGGTATGAGCGATCAGATTGAAAACCGTATTATCGAAGCCAAAAGCCGTGGCATTTACGAAGCTCCTGGGATGGCACTGTTGCACATCGCCTACGAGCGTCTGCTGACCGGTATCCATAACGAAGACACCATCGAGCAATACCATGCGAATGGCCGTGTGCTGGGTCGTCTGCTTTATCAGGGCCGCTGGTTCGATCCACAAGCTCTGATGCTGCGTGACTCCGCTCAGCGTTGGGTCGCCAGCGAAATCACCGGTGAAGTCACTTTGGAACTGCGTCGCGGCAACGACTACACCATCATGAATACCGTGTCTGAGAATCTGACGTACAAACCAGAACGTCTGACCATGGAGAAAGGTGATTCTGTATTCTCTCCTGATGACCGTATTGGTCAGCTGACCATGCGTAATCTGGATATCACCGATACCCGTGAGAAGCTGCAAAACTACGTAGAGACAGGTTTACTGACCTCATCTGCTTCTACCGGTTTACCGCAGGTGGATAACAATAATCTGCCACGCGGCTTGCAGGTAAAGAATAAGTAATTTTAGCTAAAACGAGTTTGCTGGAACTTACATGAATCAGCCCCCTCTCCTTCGCCGGTGAGGGGGCTGATTTGCATCGTTTTATATTCTGGTATCAAAATTTAGGCAGCTAAAAACGTCGTACGGGAAATACGAATAAACGGGATTAGGGAGCAAATTTTTTGGGGTAATAAAGAGGTTTAGAGAAGGAAGTTTTTGGAGCGGGTGAAGGGAACGAAAATTAATAGCTAACATAATGATAATTATGAAATAAAACTTGTTAAGTTAATTTTTTATACACATTTCTATACGCAACTCTTCGCTCTACCTTTCGTAGAGAATTTTACAACACGCTATTTTCCAATTTACTAACTGCTGTTAATGAAAGCTCTTAGCTGTTTGCATTTAAGTTAACTATCACCAACAAAAACTAGCCCGACCAGACTATATTGACAGGCGGCTGCGGGCGAAGAGCGGAGCTGACATTGGGTATGTTTATTTACGGCAGCAGGTCAGGGGCATTAATGCCCCATGAGGAATAAGTTTCATCTTGACATTAAAAATGCTCTTGGAACAATCACAAACTTTGCTTTAGTGGTACTTCTCTTGGCATGTAGATACTATCTTTCGGACGCCTGCGCTCTTCAAAATAGATAGCTAATGATAAATACATTATTGAGTTTCTAGCTAATCCAATGAGTTGAATAAGTCTTGATTCAAATTGGCTTATTGGTATTAAAAGAGAATGAGAAGATAGTTTTTCTTTTTCATAAATCTTTGACTTTAAATCTATAAGCCTTGAATTCATCTTATTAACCTCCTCTTCGAGTTGTTTAGGTAAATAATTACCCCTCTCTTTTCTTGTTTGCTCAATTTTTAATTCAACCCCCCTAATTTCATCTGGTAGCGTATTAACTTCTTCTTGCATCTTTCTAAATTCTTCATCATTGTAAGTATTATGTGATACTGCAAGTTCATAGCCAAAATCATCAACTATTTTTAACGAACGATGTTCCATAGCATTTCTAATCTCTGCGAATGCCACTGCATTTGGATCTAACCACTTTGTTGCTAAATCAGAGTCACCAACTTTACGGATATCTTTTAATATATAGAATAAAGCGTGAATAAAATGATTATCGCTATCCTTCAGCTTTTTATGCGGTTTCCATTTTTTATTATTACCTGTAAGATCACGAAACAAATTATCTATACTGATTTTCCTGTCATACTTTAGATCATTCAAATCAAAGAAGCGACTAATTAAATATGCTACTTTATCAAAAATTGAATATACTGCTCTGAATGCTGACTTATACTGAGCAACCTTCAAATTATTAATTGAGTAAGTCATATCTTCAACATGTTGATATGTTGAATTGAACATATGAGGGGTATCATCTGGTATATCTTTTGAAGAAAAAATCAAGTACCGAGCATAACAGTAATCATTTTTTAACTCATCATAATTACCGTGATAAGATAATTCTTCAAACATAGTGAGAGAGCTATTAAGCGATTGAACGAATGAGGGTAATTCAAAAACATCCTGATAAGTAATTGGATATTCACAAGCATCATTCAAGTCATTAAGAAAGAGTTTTTTACTAGCACACCACTCTAAATATTTTTTCTGTTTTTTGGATGTGGTTTTTTCAGTATACTCTTTAAAATAATCGAAGTGCGATGTTTCGAATAACTCCTCGAACCATTTTTTAAAGTTGAATAATTCGCCGCCTTCCTCAAGTGGCGTTCTTTGTTCAGGATATAGTTGATCAATATTCTCAATTCCTTTTCTTACAAGTTCATAAGCGATATAGTAATGATATTCTGAATGCCCGTTATCATAAAGTGAATGGCCAAGAAAAATTTCATTATTGGCTTTTGCTATAATTGCCACAACATTATTATCTATAGAAATAGCTTTATCATAGTGGGGAATGCAACATAGCGTTCTGCCTTGTGACGAAAGGCGATTAGCTAAATTTGTCTCAATCATAGACCTAAGACTATTATACGCATGAGTATTATTTTCGTCTTCTCTCCAGTCTTCTTTAGGTAGCGCATGTAAAGCTTTCCTGTAGAAGATGACCGATTTCATCAAATCATCTGAATACCACTCCGTTTTACGTGTTTCATAAAGTACAGAGTAACAATTCCCTAAGCAGTAAAGATAATGTGCCTCGTATAAAGGGTGAGTAAAGGTAAAATCCTGTTCTGTAAAACTCTCGACTAACGCAGATAAAGAAACGTGATCACCGTTGATGATGTATTCATCCGCACGTTTACTAAACTCGTCAAGTTTATCTTTTTTCAATAACAAAGTGACTCCTTAACTGTTCATACGAACTGAATGGCAAGTTTCGATTCAAAACTAAACGTATAATATACTATTTAATCAATTATTTATTATGTAAATTATATGCGGATTTGGTCTATACTGCTGATCTGGTATTTAAGTTAAGGAACATAAAAAATGATCTACTCCCAACAAGTTAACATATCGCATTGGTTCAACTTCCGCTTCTGGCACATAGCGGTCGGCAAGAAGTGCACAATGACTGCTACGAGCCGACAGCGAACCTAACACAGTATTGTGTTTATCAACAACGAGCAGTTTAGTCGACAATATTACATTGTTCTGCCTTTTAAAATGCTTGGGTATAGATACAGCTTGCACATGTTGATAAAAATTTCAGAGAAAAATATAATCCTGCTTTATAGTGTAAACGATAAATTAAATAATGCAATGGTCTACAGATTGCACTTTTGAAGGAATTTAAAATGACAGAATTGGAAAAGCAAATTGGCTTTAATGAATCTGAAAGATATTTAGCTAACCTTTGCAATAAATCTTTCCTTAACCTATGGAGTTATCCCAATATATATACCAATGAAGGAAAAAAAAGTGTTAATGGTGATGGTAAAGAGCTTTGTGATTTATTAGTTGCTTTTGATAAGCATGTCATAATATTCTCTGATAAGGATATTGGATTTAAAGATACTGGTAATATGAAAGTTGATTGGAGTCGGTGGGTAAAAAAAGCCGTTTTAAAATCCGCAAACCAATTATATGGTGCAGAAAGTTGGATCAGAGATAGGCCAGACAGGCTATTCCTAGACAAAAAATGCACTATTCCTTTCCCTCTTGAAATACCATCAAAACAGGAAATAAAAATTCATCGTATTGCTGTCGCTAAAAATGCCTCTCAACGCTTCTCAAAATTAGCAGGCGGATCAGGAAGCTTAATTATAAACCCTGGGATTTCTGGTAATGAGCATTTCGAACACCCTTTTATGATTGGTCATCCTGTTGCAAACAAATCTTTCATACATGTTTTTGATGACGTAGCCTTAGATATAATACTAACTGAGTTAGATACAATTTCTGATTTTGTTGACTACATTGAAAAGAAAGAAAAATTCATATCATCTGGGCAGCTAGCTAGTGCGGCCGGAGAAGAAGAAATTCTTGCGCACTATCTTATGAGTGCACACAAAGGTAAGGAACCAGGCTTTTATATTGAAGAAAACCAAAAGGCGGTTATCCTTGAAGGACATTACGAGTCATTAAAAAGCCTCCCACAATATAACAGAGGTAAAAAACAAGATAAAATATCATATTTTTGGGACGGATTCATAGAGCATTTCGGAAAACATGTTTTAGCTGGAACATTAATCTATGAGAGGGGGGGGTTATTATCAGATGCTATATTGGGTTTGAAAATAATGGCCTCAGAGAGGAGGGTTGCTCGCCGAGTATTATCTAATTCAATACTTGAGAAAATTGAATCCTCAGATCCTAGTAGAGGTGCTGCTCGCGTAATACTGTCTCCAACCATAGCTCAAAATGGATACATCTGGCTTTTGGTCCCAATCCCTCCAGAAGCCAAAAATTATGAGGATTACCGAAAATATAGACAAGAACTACTTCGTATCTATTGTACATCGACAAAATTGCTCCAACCTGCCATAGATTTCGTAGTAGGTATTGCGACCGAGCCTAGAAACGGTGGCGGCGGTGAAGACATGATTTACTTAGACACAACATGTTGGGAGAAAGAAGATTACGAAAATGCTCAAAAAGACAGGGATGAATTCAATATTCTACAACCTGATGGGGTTAAACATTTCTCAGGAACAGAATATCAGTACCCAATATTGTCAGGAGATTACCCCTCAGAAGAAAAAAGAAAATCAAACGTTAAAAAACAAAAAACACGATCCAGAACGCAACAGAAAAAAGCTAGGAGATTAAATCGTAGGAATAATTAATTTCCAGGTCGCAGTTCGCTCATAGCTCCGCTTCGCCTGCCCGCGTTAAGTAGTGGTTTCATGCAGGTGCATAACATAAAAAAAGCCCTGACATGCTCCCTAATGATTAACACAGATTGTTGTTAGAAAATTCCGGTGCTGACACAAAACTGCCGTTGAGAATTAACAGTGCTGTTGCAACCAGGGATTGAGCAGTAGTAATTCCCAGTGGAAATGAGCTATGAATTGCAACCGTCGCTCGATAGTGGAAACAGCGAAGTAGAGGGCAAGCTGTATCATTTTCTTCTACCACACCTCGGTGCGCGCAATTCTCCCCGCCTGCCCGCTGCTGACTTAGCTCACTGGTTTTAATGCATGAAGAAAAACAACTGAAAGCCAGTGTAACAAGGGTTTTGAGCCATTTTTGACACTCCGAATTGCATGCAAAACCATGCACCTTATGCATGCAGAGCTCGCAAGGACAGGCTAGCCAGAGAAAAAGCTGTCAGGTTGGGCGGTTTTGCATCGTATCAATGAAAAATGCCGCCTTATTCCAAAGCGGCGTTTGAGATTATTTTCTGAGAAATTTAAACGAGCTGAAATTTATATTTTCTGTTTCAGATTTTCTCTTTTAACTATTTTACTGACACTTTCATTTGTTTTAAATGCGCATGAACATTCAAGCCTGGTGCACTGATAATAAGACTCCTTTGTCTGTTCGGTGATATAACGGCTTGTGCGAATGTGCGAGACAGAGCTGCAAAGCGGGCAGCGCATCATTTGCTGTTACTCCTTCTTTGAAGCAGCACGTTCTGCCAGCTTACGTGCAAGTAACTCCCTTTTTATAGGGCTTTGTAATAGCGCTTCATCGACGCCAGGCAACGCAGGGGAATACATCCCTATTTTCTCCAGTACAGGTTCTGCATCCATATTGAACTGCCCTATGCTAGCCGCCCCGACAAGCGCCTTGCCAATTTCAGAGCTGACAATTTTGGCGGGCTCTACATAATGACCGGATTGTGTTTCCTGATAACTTACGGTGGATAACGCCAGAAGTTTAAGTTTTACAGCGCGCACAAGCGCCGGACTGAGATTGTTGATGGCCATGCGCCACTGTGTATCAGCATAGGCATTCAGTGCGCTGCGGTGAGCGCTAATCAACGCTCCACCAGCATTAGCACAATGCAACATCGCCGACTGTTTCTCGACATTCAATTCTTCAATCAGGTCATCGAACTCTTTAACTAATCCCTGCTGAATAGCCCGCTGACTGTGCGCGTTCTTGAGTTCGTCAGTCATAACCCCGCGTGACTTGCGAAAACGCGAACGCCAGCTCTCTTCGTTCTCTTTGATTTCGCTGTTCGCCGTTTCTTTTTCCTGGGCGCATCGCGCAATCGAACTTTCAATTTCATCCAGTGCCTGCTTTTTCTCCGCAAACGACGTTTTGGCCTGCTCAAAGTGTTGGATAGCACCTTCCGCGTTTCCTGATGATGACTTTTCGTTGTGACCGGCTTTGACCTGAAGAAAGTCCTGGATAACGGCTTCGACGATTTTGGTTGAATCGGGTTTCATGGCATACCTCAGCAATGTGTTGTCAATGTGAGGATATTGTGGGGAGGCTGGC
Organism: Rahnella sp. ChDrAdgB13; assembly: GCF_017655185.1. Classification (NCBI taxonomy): domain Bacteria; kingdom Pseudomonadati; phylum Pseudomonadota; class Gammaproteobacteria; order Enterobacterales; family Yersiniaceae; genus Rahnella; species Rahnella sp. ChDrAdgB13. The sequence continues at coordinate 8,346 of NZ_JAEMGT010000096.1, forward strand.
ACAACATTTCTATCCGATGGCGTTTGCTCAGCGCTGGTACAACGGGCGGGACGTAATCCATGAAAGTGGAGAGAGTTTATATTTCTATAAATACTATTCACTACTGTTCACTCTAAAATAAAATATAATAAAATTATTAAGTTAAGCAGTGAACACTTCATCTGAAGGTATTCACTCACTGTTCACTACTATTCACTCTCTGCAAAAGCCTTTTTCTGGCTAGCCAAAAATAAATTAATCTTTTTTCCTATTAATAGGTACATGATCAATCGTTAAAACAGTTTGTTTTGTGTTCATTAAATAACCAACCTAGCAACAATGGCATCTATTGGCATTAGTTGGCATTTTGTCTGGTGTCACCTGATGTCACCAGGAAAAAACAAGCACTCTCTTCTAAAAGTTTTAGCGGCAACCACTTGTTGCTAAAAGCAAAAATATTCTCACAATAGGGGGCTCCTTAACGAAACAGCCGGTACTGGACGCTTCCAGTCGGATACAAATATGAGGTAGCACCATGCTCTCCGCCGCTCAAAATACGCCCCCTTCTTCTGCCCCTGTGATGCCACCGGTTTACCCACGCGATCGCTTTATGCGACTGCCGGAAGTGATCCACACCACCGGCCTCTCCCGCTCCACCCTCTACGACTTGATCAGCCGTCTGCAATTTCCTGCCCAGATTTCTCTCGGTGGTAAGAACGTGGCCTGGCTGGCCTCCGAGATTGAGAGCTGGATGAATGACCGCATCGCCGCCCGCGCTCAGGAGACCATGCAATGATTTCTCTGTCTGTCGGTCATCATAATATCCAGCTCAATACACAAGAGGCGGCCTATCTGGCTGAAGGCCTGATGGCTGCCGCCTGCGGCAGAAAGAACCCTTTGCCTGCGTTTACCAGCAATACCCTGGGCGTGTTATCCGTGACAGCCGAAAGCGTTAGTTCAGAGGATGATTCACACTTCCGATCAAATCCGCAGCAGTCCGATCAAGTCCTGACCGATTGCTAAGGAGAAACGGCTAATGCTTCAAAAAAGGCTTTTCTCTGGCGAGCCCCTGCTCTATAGTTTTTGTGCTGCCGCAAAATCGGCAGCCGGGCGTGAGAACCCGAGCAACTCAATGGCGACACAACACGCGCCTGGCGTGTTTTTTTATGTCGTAGCCTTAGCGCACCTGTTATCTGCTCAGTGGTTTCTTAACCGCTGTGCTTATCAAGCAATGGTGGCTCAGGCGGGGCAGCCTTCGGGCTGGCCGGTGTTCATTGAGGCCGGTATTCTCACCCCCGTCTGGGCTACCACCCAAGAGCGTGAGAACTCAAGTGGTAGCAATAACCATTACTCAATGGAGGCTGCCACCAGGGCTTACGCATTAAACTTATCGGGAATAATATCCTTTATATCCATGCAGTTGAATAATAATTCTTCCA
>NZ_JAEMGT010000097.1:0-1739 GCF_017655185.1 Rahnella sp. ChDrAdgB13
TGGGCGAACTTCAAAGCGCGGCGGTCAATAACACGATAACTACGCTTTACAGATGCCGCGTCAGTTGTGTTAATATCCACACAAGCCTTAATCTCAACACCATCGCAGGTAAGCATATTTAAGGTCAGGCTCTGGTTGTGATTGGTAGTCGGAACCAGAGCTGTTTTATTTGCATTATTCATGGTCAGTACCCTCTTCAATCAAATCCAGCAGACTTCCATTCAAACTAAGCGCTAGTTTAGTTAAAGCACGTAAAGAATATTCCATTTCAGCCCGTTCAATATGAGTGTTATTGCTGAGAGTTTTTATTAAGCTAAATACCTAGCAGCAGCTTTCACTGATTGATTGCAGTTTTGGCTTATCGACTGAGATTTTAATCATGTTCGCCACCATACATTTTAATGACAGTAGATTTAATTTCGTAATTTATGTCCCAAGCAACACCTACACATTTAACTATTTCTTCATTACCAACATTACCATCTATAATGGCCTGCGAGATTAAAACCAAAAGAGAATCAAGCTTTATTGTTTTATCTATTAAATCAACAGGTGATGACTTATTTGTAGATGGGTTTTCCATTTAGATTAACTCCAGAACCGTTTGAGTGTTGGGTCGCGTCGATGAGTTAATCGTAACTAAAGTATCAAACTCAAGCAAGTTAAAATGATACTTTATTTTCTATGTTAGGCGAAAAAAATGCCGGGTATCCGGCATCTTATTGAATTATATATATTAAAAAATGTCCCATCTGGCATCAACGATAACCCCAATGATCTCACAGTCATCGTTAATTTCTATCATTGGATATTGAGGATTGAGGGGTTTTAGAAACGCCCTCCCCATATCAGTAACATACTTTTTGAATGTTGTTTCATCAGTGTTTTTTTGTTTTGCTATGACGTAGCAGTTCGGGTGTGGCTCCTTCTCAGGGTCTATCAGTATAGACATACCTTCAGGAAAGGTTACCCCGGTCTGTGAAGTCATCGAGTCACCATGCACCTCAAGCCAAAAACCTCTCTCGCCGGCGTATTTTACGGAGTCATGCCAATTTTTTATGTCATACATATCAAAATTGTCTCCGCTTTGTGCAAATAGTCCCGCCTGCACCCAATTCAGTTTAGGGTACGTATAGCGATAAGTCGGTTGAGTTGTTTCCCTGACATTTTCATCCCATAGAGAGGGTTGGATCTCAGGGTTCCCGACCCCTTTTTGAAGCCACTCAGGGCTACAATTAAGAGCGATTGCGATTTTAAATAAAGTATTACTATTGAAGTTTTTGGTTAATCCAAGTTCAGCTTTACTGATGGCTACTCGTGTAACCCCTGCTTTTTTGGCTAAACCTTCCTGCGTTAAGTTCATCAGGTTACGTCTACCAATCAATCTTTCTGCGAGCGTATTCATATCCACCTCCGGTTGGAAACTAAAGTAACATCTAAAATTGATACTTTGGATTCTATGTGGTAATTTTTATTGATACAATACTTTCGAGGAGAGAGGGGAAATGAGCCTTTATGAAATCTTAAAATCACGATTTAAAACCAATAAAGCAATTGGTTACCGATTTCCACGGCGGGGCAAACCACGTTCAAGCCAGTGCGTTGGTAAATGGAAAGTTCGAGGGGTCCCAGAGGATGTCGCTATTTTGTGTCATCTGGATATGAATATTCCTTACTCACATTCATTACCGCCTGATGCCCCCTCAGATCATGCCTAACCCCACCCGAACCATCATGCC